>JACRCT010000205.1 GCA_016218885.1 Deltaproteobacteria bacterium
CACCGTAGAGAAGGATCGAGGCCTTCACCTGGGCGCGCCGGGTGCTGTCGAGGCGCGCCGGAGCCCAGAACTCGTCGGCCGTCTCGTGGTGGCGCAGGGTAGCCAGGGTGGCCGATTCGTCCAGCCCGGTGAGCCAGTCGGTGGTCAGCTCCTGGCGCCAGGCGCCGCCCGGCATGAGCCCCTCGTAGACGTCCCCGGTCGCCACCCCCACGTGCGCGCAGCGCAGGGCAGGGGGCCCTTCCCCCGCGGCCATCAGCTGCACGATTCCCTCGGCGGATGCGCTCCAGGTCCCGACGCGCCCGTTGCTGAAGGGCTGCTGCGCGATCCAGCCAATGGTGTCGAAGCCGTCGAAGCGATCGTCGAGGAAGGGCAGGAACTCGCCGCCGCTGCCACCGCGACCGCGCACGTCCTGGGAGACCACGGTCAAGCCGAAGTACAGCAGGCCGTTGATGGTGTCTGCGTCCAACGCGCGGCCATAAGGGGTTCGCCGCAGCACCACCGGCCGTGCCTGGACCGGACCGTCCGGGCGCCAGACGTCGGTGGCCAGCTCGATGCCGTCACGCATCCTCACCTGTAGGGTCTCGTGGACCACCGCAAAGGAGGAGGAGGGAAGAAGCGCGAGGACGGCTGCCGCCAGGGCGGGACAGTGGGGGTAGCGCATGGGCGAGAAGCTACACCAGCAAACCCGGCTCGAGCCACGGGGCTCCGAGGGGCTGACAGCGGTGCGTCCTCGCTCGGGCTCAGGAAGGGATCTTGAGGAGCATCTGCGGCCCTCGACGGGCGCTGCGGCCGGCGATCCGCACCTCCGCGAAGGGGGCGACGGGCCGAGAGGCGGCGAGATGGCGGCTGCCGTCGCGCTCAGCCAGGACGGCGTCGGCGCGCGCGACCCCTGTGGTGCGTGCCCAACGCGCGGGGGGATCAGGGACGATCCACTCACCGTCGACCAGCCAGGGGCGGCGGGCGCCGCGGCCGGCGGCCAAGGACTGATCGAGCTCGGCGATGATCTCGCCCTCGGCGATGGCCCGCAGGGCATGGAGGGAGTAGCCCAATGCAGGAGTCCAGCGGGCGCTGGCTGCCGAGCGCACCGGCAGGGGACCCCGGGCGGCGCGCGCCAGCCCGGCATCGAGGATGGACGAGAAGAGCGCCTCGTCGTCCCAGCCCGCGAGCCGCGCTGCCACCACCATCGTCCCGCAGTCGCCGGCCTGAGGACCTATCTCCAGCGAGCAGTTGGCGTTGACCTCGATGACGTACGGGAGCCCGTCCTCGCCCAGGCGCAGATCGACCCGCCCATACCCGTCGCAGCCCAGCGCCTTCCAGGCCGCCCGGGACGCAGACTCGACAGCCTGACGGGTAGCGGTATCGAGCTCGGCGCGGATGATCTCCACCGCGCCGTATTCGGGGTGGGTGGGGTCCTGCTTGCTCTGCAGCGTGCGGACCGCCGGCCGCCCATGGAAGGCGGCGCCGAAGACGAACTCCACCGCTGGAAGCAGCACCGGCTCCTCGGGGGACCCGATGATGGCTACCGAAAGCTCGCGGCCGGGGAGGAACTGCTCGACGAGGACGTCGCCGTCTCCGGCACGCCGTGCGCGGCGGATGGCGGAGGGCAGATCCTCTGCGCGGTGCACGACGCTGCGGTGATCGACCCCTAGGGAGCTGAACCCCTCCCGCGGCTACACGATGACCGGCCACGCAGGAACATAACCGTCCAGGGCCTCCTCGCTGGCGAAGGCGCGGCCCTCGGGGATGGGCACGCCCGCAGTCGCGAGGACGCGCCGAGCACAGGCCTTGTCGATCGACATCAGGTAGGAATCGGCCGAGCAGCCGGTGAACGGTATCCCCTGCTGCTGAAGGAGCGCCGGGGCGCCTGGTCCCACGGTGCCGTCGACCCCGGAGCCGTCGCAGAGGTTGAAGACCGCGTCGCAGCCCGTGAGCCGCGGGGGGAGCTCGGCGAGCGTTGCGAAGGTCAGGCCCATCGGCTCGACCTGGTGGCCCAGCCGCCGCAGCACGGCGATGACGGGCTCCATGGCCTGCTCGTCCTGATCGGGCAGATCGTCAGAGGCGATTCCCCGGCGCAGCCCACGGGTATCGCAGAAGAGCAGCGCTAGCCGCACGCAACCTCCTTCATCCGAGCATCGACGTGACGTGACGTTCTTGAAGTACCACAAAGGCGAGCCGTCCATGCGAGCCCGGCCGAAAAATCTCCTGCTCGCGCGCCGCCGCCGCACGCAGCGCGTCGAGAAAGCGTCCGGTACGGAGGCAGCCTGGCCTGCTCGCGTGCCAGCACGAGACCCTGCTGGGGCAGTCCGCTCGAGGAGCACAGGCCGTGAGGCAGGACATGTGCCTGCGAGCAAAGCCAGAAGTGCCCGCCTGGCCGAGGGACGACGTGAGCGGCCGGCGGCTCCGCTCAGGCGTGAAGAGGGAGCGCACGACTCCCACGCCAAAGACGATCACGGTCAGGAGCAGGAGCCACCGGACGCTCCAGAGCCAGGGAAAGGTTGTCGCCAGGGGCGAGTTATCGTAAATAGACGATTGATTTGGAGGACGCACCGCGTGAAGACCAAGCCTAGCCCTGTCGAAGTGTGCTACCCCGACGAGAGCCGCGAGGAAGACCTCCGCCCGGTCGAGGGTCCCCAAGCCGACGAGGATCTCGCGACCTTGAGCAAGGCGGTGGGGCATCCCGCCCGGGTGCAGATTCTCCGGCTGCTCTCTCGTCGGGTCGCCTGCGTGTGCGGGGACATCGTGAGCGAGCTGCCGCTCGCGCAGTCGACCGTTTCCCAGCACTTGAAGGTGCTCAAGGATGCGGGGCTGATCCGCGGAGAGATTGACGGACCGCGCGTCTGCTACTGCATCGATCCCAAGGTGCTGCGGCGGCTCAAGGCGCTGGTCGGTGGCCTGTGAAGCCTGTTCGCTCATACCGGCATACGACGATGGAGGTCGGACTTCGATGAGCGACCAGACCGCGGGAGTGGTGGGGAGGCTCTCCTTCCTCGATCGCCTCCTCACCTTGTGGATCTTCCTGGCCATGGGGGTTGGAGTGGCGCTGGGCTACCTCGTCCCCGGGGTGGTGCCGATGCTCGACCGGCTCTCGGTCGGGACCACCTCCATCCCCATCGCGGTGGGCCTCATCCTGATGATGTACCCGCCGCTCGCCAAGGTTCGCTACGAGGAGATGGGGCGGGTCTTCCGCGACAAGCGGGTCCTGCTCCTCTCGCTGGTGCAGAACTGGGTCGTGGGCCCGGTGCTGATGTTCGGGCTCGCCGCCCTCTTCCTGAGCGACAAGTCGGAGTACATGGTGGGGCTGATGATGATCGGCCTGGCGCGCTGCATCGCCATGGTCATCGTCTGGAACGAGCTGGCCAAGGGCGACAGCGAGTACTGCGCCGGGCTGGTGGCCTTCAACTCGCTCTTCCAGGTCCTCTTCTTCTCCGTCTACGCCTGGCTCTTCGTGGCGGTGCTCCCCGCGAAGCTGGGGCTGCAGGGGGCAGCGGCGGAGACCGTGCAGCGGATCACCATCACAGAGATCGCCCGGAGCGTCTTCATCTACCTGGGCATCCCGTTCATCGCGGGTATCGCCACCCGCTTCGCGCTGAAGGCCGCCAAGGGGGAGCAGTGGTACCGCACGCGCTTCATCCCCCGCATCAGCCCCCTCACCCTGGTCGCGCTGCTCTTCACCATCGTGGTGATGTTCTCGCTCAAGGGCGAGAAGATCGTGCAGCTGCCGCTGGACGTGGTGCGCATCGCCGTCCCGCTGATCATCTACTTCGGGGTGATGTTCCTGCTCAGCTTCTGGATGAGCAAGAAGGTGGGCGCGAGCTATGCGCAGTCGGCGACGCTCTCCTTCACCGCCGCCTCCAACAACTTCGAGCTCGCCATCGCCGTCGCCGTGGCGACCTTCGGCATCCACCACGGCGCCGCCTTCGCCGCGGTGATCGGCCCGCTGGTGGAGGTGCCGGCGCTCATCGGCCTGGTCCACGTCGCGCTGTGGATCCAGCGGCGCTGGTTCCCGGACGACGCCTCGCGATTGGCGGCGGTGGAGACGTGCGCCGGAGAGGCGAGCGCGAAGGGGAGCAGGTAGGTCCAGCAGGTCCAGGAAGAAGAGGATTGCCCAATGGCCCAGACGAAGACGAAGGCGCAGCCAAAGCTGAAGGTCGACCGGATCCGCAAAGGCGTGTCCGCCTCCTACGCCAAAGCAGTGAAGCGGCCTTCGGGCAGCGGCTGCTGCGGCGGCGCCCCGGCGCAGAAGGGCGTCACCGCGAAGCTGGGAGGCTATTCGTCCAAGGAGCTGGCGAGCCTTCCCTCCGATGCGGTCGTCAACTCGTTCGGCTGCGGCAACCCGGTGGCGATGAGCGGCCTGAAGGCGGGACAGACCGTGCTTGATCTCGGCTCGGGCGCCGGCATCGACGTCCTGCTCGCGGCCAAGAAGGTCGGCCCACGCGGGCGCGTCATCGGCGTGGACATGACCCGCGAGATGGTGCGCAAGGCCCGGGCGAACGCCAAGGCCGCCGGGCTGACGAACGTGGAGGTGCGCCAGGGGATCATCGAGAAGCTGCCGGTGGAGTCGGGCACGGTGGACTGGGTCCTCTCCAACTGCGTGATCAACCTGTCGCCCGAGAAGGAGCGCGTCTTCCGGGAGATCGCGCGCGTCCTCAAGCCGGGCGGGCAGATGCTGGTGTCGGACGTGGTGGCCCAGAGGCTTCCCGACGTGGTGCGCAAGGACGAGCGGCTCTACGCCTCGTGCATCTCGGGCGCGATCAGCGAGGCAAACTATCTCGCTGGCTTGCGCGCTGCGGGCCTGGAGGGCGCGAAGGTGCTCGAGCGCCTGGTGTACGACGCCGAGCAGCTCGAAGCGCTCTTCTTCTCCGAGATGCCGGAGGAGGGGGGCCAGGGCTGCTGCGGCGGTGGTGGCTGCGGCTGCGGCACGGCTTCCCCCCAGCTGCTGCCGGTGGTGCGCAGGCTCGTAGGCCGGGTCTGGAGCGCGAGGATCTCCGCGCGCAAGCCCGAGACCGAGGCCCGAGCACGGCGGGGCCAGCGCCGTTCGGCCTAGCGCTGAGCGCGGCGCCTCATCGTCCAGGGCGCAGCGACCTGCAACCAACGCTGTCGGGGCCCGAGCGACGTGTCCTGCCAGGGGTACCCGGTGCTATCGGGGCCCCGCCGAAACGGCTAGTTCTGCCCCCCGTCCGAAGCCAATAGCGGCTTCACGCAGCGGGGGGGGGAACGCTCATGAAGGTCACGCTCAGCGTCATCAAGGCCGACATCGGATCGATCGGCGGACACATCGCGCCTTCGCGGAGGCTGATGGAGACCGTGCGCTCTCACGTGCACCGCCACGGCGAGGGCCTGCTCATCGACAGCGCGATCAGCCACACCGGTGACGACGTGGCGATCCTGATGACGCACACCCGCGGCCCGGGCGACGTGGAGATCCATCGCCTGGCCTGGGACTCCTTCCGGATGGGGACCGCCGTCGCGCGCGAGGAGGGGCTCTACGGCGCGGGTCAGGACCTGCTCAAGGACGCCTTCACCGGCAACGTGCACGGCCTCGGTCCCGCCGTGGCCGAGCTGGAGTTCGAGGAGCGCCCTGGTGAGTCGTTCCTCTTCTTCGCCGCCGACAAGACCGATCCCGGGGCCTACAACCTTCCCCTCTTCCTGGGCTTCTGCGACCCGATGAATACGCCGGGGCTGATGCTCGCCCCGCAAATGTCCCAGGGCTTCCGCTTCGTGATCATGGACGTCGCGCACACCGGCGGCGATCGGGTGATCGAGCTCGAGGCCCCGGACGCGCTCTACGACATCGCGGCGCTGCTGCGCGACACCGAGCGCTACGTCGTGGAGTCAGTCTGGTCGCGCGCCACCGGCGAGCAGGCCGCCGCGGTTTCCACCTCCCGGCTGCACAACATCGCCGGCAAGTACACCGGCAAGGACGACCCGGTGATGCTGGTGAGGGTGCAGCGCGACTTCCCCGCGACCGGCGAGATCCTCGCGCCCTATTCCATCGGCCCGTTCGTCGCCGGCTGCATGCGCGGCTCGCACCAGATGCCCCTCATGCCCGTGCGCCTCAACGCAGGGATCAGCTATTTCGACGGCCCACCGGTGATCAGCTGCGCCGCCTACTCCATGCGCGAGGGCCGTCTCACCGAGGCCCTCGACGCCTTCGCCCACCCGTTCTGGGACACGGTGCGCGACCGCGTTGCGAGCAAGGCCATGGACATGCGCCGCCAAGGCTTCTTCGGGGCGGCGATGCTGCCGATGGCCGAGCTCGAGTACACCGGCATCGTCGAGAAGCTTCGCGCCCTCGAGGACCGGTTCCATGTCCGCGCCAATCATCGCTGAGCCTGGAAAGGGGAGCGCCCATGCCGGAATACGAGTTCTTCTGCAGCACCTGCAAGAAGCCCTTCACGGCCCTGATGCACGTCAAGGAGCATGACAAGAAGGTCGAGCCCTGCCCCAAGTGCAAGAAGACGGCGCCAGTCCAGAAGCGGATCTCGGGCGTCAGCGTCATCACCGCCCGCAAATCGTGACCGTCGTCCCCCTTCGAGGAGTCGGAGAGCTCGGCGTCACCGCGGGGAGGCTGGGGCGAACGGCGCGATCCACGGGCTGCCGGTCGTCATGGCCCTCCTGCGACTGAGAGGGCGCCTCGCGGGGGCGACCCATCCTGACGCGCCCGCCCAGGGCTACTAAGCGAGCGGGCGGGTCCTACCCTTTCCACGTGCTGCGCGCCGCTCCGGCCGCACCGAGGAGGGGGGACCCATGCGTCAGGGTAGGACGACGAAGGCCGATACCGGGTTCGCGTCGGCCACTGGTGAGACCTTCGCGTTGCACCCCGAATACGACGGCCAGCGGTACTCCGTGCTGGGCACGGGAGTGCGCGCGATGCAGTTCACCAACGTCTACGCCATCGGCTTCCACCTCGAGGATCTCGAGGGGATGCGGGCCCTCACCGGCTACTTCGAGGGCGCGGGCGCGAAGCACCGGAGCTTGCGAGGCATCGAGCTGGCGAGGGCGCTGGAGCGCGATGCTGGCTTCTTCGCCATGCTCATGGACTCGCCGTTCGGCAAGGCGGCCGAGCTCGTCTTCCGCCAGCCGGTCAAGGCAGAGCAGATGCGCCAAGCCTTCACCAGAGGCCTGCGGCGCACGCTGGCCGAAACCGAGATGCCGCGGATCGAGAAGGTCGTCGGCCTGCTCAAGCGCGATCTGGCGCAGGGGGATCGCCTCCTCGTTCGTACCCGCGCCAACCGCACCGTCGTCCTGGACTTCGACGGGGCGCATCACGAGATCGAGGACGAGCTGCTCGCCCGCGCCACCTGGGTGCCCTACCTGGGGGTGGACAGCGTGACGCCGTCCTTGAAGGAGTGCATCGCGCTCAGGGTCGCCGACATGCGGGGACCCAGGTAAGGGGTGGAGAAGGGCCCTCACCCCGGTCCCCTCTCCCATCGGTCGTTTCACTCCCGGGGAGAGGGGCGCTCGTTCCCTGCGTTCTCTTCCGGGTACTCGGGCCGAAAAGATCAGTGCACCTCCAGCACGATCTTCCCGTGGGACTTGTTCTGCTGGTTCAGGTCCAGGGCCTCCCTCGCCTGCTCGAGAGGCAAGACCTGGGTGACGTGTGGCTTGACGATCCCGCGGTCGACCAGCTTGGCGATGAAGTCGAGGTCCTCGGTGTCGTACTCCATGCCGAACTCCACGCCGACCACGCCCGCCTTCCGGGCCGCCGCTTCGTGAAGCTCGCCGATCAGGTTGATGAGCATCCCGCCCTGCTTGAGGACGCCCCAGGATCGGGCCTGCACGTCGCCCCCGATGGGGTCGAGGACGACGTCCACGTCACGCACCTTGTCCTCGAAGCGCTCGTGCTCGTAGTCGATGATCGTCGTGACGCCGATGCTGCGCAGGTAGTCGAAGCTAGGCTGGCTCGCGGTGGCGAGCACCTGGGCGCCCTTCCAGTGGGCGAACTGCGCGGCGAACGAGCCCACCCCGCCGCTCGCCCCGTGGATGAGGAAGCGCATCCCAGGCTTGGCCTCGGCGGTGTCGATGATCGCCTGCCAAGCGGTGATGGCCGGCATGGGGATGGACGCCGCGGTCACGAAGTCGACCGAGCGCGGCTTGAGGACGAGGTCCTCCACCGGGACCAAGGCGTACTGAGCGAAGCTGCCCCAGACCTCGCCGAACACCTCGTCTCTCTCACGCAGCGAGGTCTCCGAGTGGGGACCGATCTGCTCGATGACTCCGGCGAAATCCTGCCCCAGCGTCAACGGGACGCGGTCTGCTCCCTCGGGGTTGTAGATCCGTTCGCGAACCATCCAATCCACGGGGTTCACCGCCGCGGCGTGAACGCGAACCAGGGCCTTGCCCGCAGTGAGCCTTGGAGTCGGTATGTCCTCGACCTGCACCCGCTCCGGTCCGCCGAACTCGTGGATACGCACTGCCTTCATGGCAAGCCCCCCGGTCGCTCCTCTCGCTGAATCTGGGGCTTGCGTCAGCGTCGGCCAGCATGAGGAGCCGAGGGGCAGCCAGCCACTCTGACAGGCGAGCGCGTTCACGAAGGCGCACCTGCTGGGACCGCCTGGGTGGCGTGGCCAACATGTCGAGGGCTGCGCCGCCAGGAGGGCGCGCCAGCTCTGGGCAGGCAATGGCCTCCGGCGTCCCCCAACAGAGCGCCCAACCGTCCTGCCTCCCTAAGAGACGAGCTTCGCCCTCCCTGTCCATCGTCGAAAGACGAGAGCGGCGCCGCGCCGCGGCTTCCATGTATCGGCCCACGGCGTACGATGTGCGCCCTTGAGAACCCTCGGCTCCTTTCGGTTGGCCTCGCGCCTGGCGATCCTCACGGGGCTCGTCGCGGTGCCGCTCCTCGTCGCCAGCGTCTGTCCGACCGGCACCTGGATCGGAGGGACGATCGAATGGGTGCGCGGTGCCGGCCTCCTGGGCGCGGGCCTCTATGCGCTCGCGTTCCTCCTGGCGGCGGTGGCCCTGGTTCCCAAAGCGGTGCTGACGCTGGGGGCGGGATTCGCTTGGGGCCCCCTGTGGGGAACGCTGCTCGCGGTGCCGACCAGCACCGGAGCGGCGCTGGTGGCCTTTCTCCTGGGGCAGACCCTCGCGCGTGAATGGGTGGCGCGGCGCATCGAAGGCCATCCCCGGTTCCAGGCCATCGACGCCGCGATCGCCGAGGATGGCTTTCGGGTGGTGCTCCTGCTGCGGCTCTCGCCGGTCTTGCCCTACGGGTTACTCAACTACGCGCTCGGGCTGAGTCGGGTACGGGCTCGCGACTTCTTCCTCGCCACGCTGGTGGGCGTCGTGCCGCTGAGCGCGCTGTACGCCTGGCTAGGGTCCTTGCTGAGCAGCGTTACGAGTGTGGCGGCCGGTGAGACCTCTGGAAGCACGGCGTTGGAGCAGGCCCTGCTCGCCATCGGGTTCGCCACCACGGCCGGCGCCGCGGCGACGATCGCCTTCGGGGCCCGGCGAAGCCTCGCGCGTGAGCTCCAGCGCCGGAGGGCAAAGCCCAGCGCTGATCGCTGAACGCCTCTCCTGCTCCCTCATCATCCATCCTCCAGCGGGCGG
>JACRCT010000206.1 GCA_016218885.1 Deltaproteobacteria bacterium
CGAGCAGCGCGCCGAGATCGAAGGGCCGCAGCTTGTGGCCGCGCGGGAAGTGCATCTCGGCGCGGACGATATCCTCGCCCACCAGGCGCACATGCTGCCGCGGCGCCACCGCCTTGAGGATCTCGGCCTCGCCGGGCGCGGGCGTGTCGACGTCTTCGATCATCACCACCGCGTCGAAGCCCTCCGGCAGGGGGTCACCCGTATCGACCCGCTGGAACTCTTGGCCCTCCTTGAGGCGAAGCGGGCGAGCCTCGCTCGCGACCATGGTGTCGCAGGCTCGCACCGCGATGCCATACATCGCCGCCCCGTGGTAGTGCGGAGAGCTGATCCGCGCCGTCACGGGCACCGCCGTCACGCGCCCCAGCGCTCGCTCGACGGGAACGGGCTCTGTGCCGAGAGGACCGTCGATGCGGGGGAGGAAGCGCGCGAGCGCCTCGGGCAGCGAGACGGTCGTCAGGTAGCCACTGGTCTTCACACGTTGGTCAGCCATCGCCCTTGACCCTCCTCCGTCCTCATAGGAGCGCGACCTCCACTACCTCGCCGGAGGCGATCCCTTCCGAATCGAGAGGGATGCAGACCAACCCGTCCGCGTGCAGAGCGGTGGAGATGGCGCCCGAGCCCTTGAGCAGCGGCTCGGCGACGTCCCCACGGAGCGCGACCCTGATCCAGTCCTCGCGACCGGGCTTGGAAGCGACGGCTCGCGAGATCCGAGCCCGAACGCGGCCGACGAACGGGTCCAGCGCCCCGGTCTCTCCACCGAGGGCGCGCACCAGCGGGTTCATGAAGAGCCGGGCGATCACCAGCGAGGACACGGGGTGTCCTGGCAGGCCCACGAGCGGCTTTTCTCCAGCGGCGGCGAGGATGGTCGGCTTGCCGGGCGCGACCGCGATGCCGTGAGCCAGCACTCCGGGGGGGCCGAAGCGGGCAAGGACCTGGGAGGTAGCGTCGCGCGCGCCCTGCGAGGAACCGCCGGAGACGAAGAGCGCATCGCAGCCCGGCAGCGCAGCGGCGATGGCCTTCTCCAGCTCCTCCGGGTCGTCGCGCCCGATGCCCAGGAGGATCGCCCGGGCCCCGGCCTCCTCCACCTGCGCCGCGAGGGCGACGGAGTTGGCGTCACGCACCTGCCCCGGCCCTGGCCTGCATCCGACCGGGACGAGCTCGTCGCCAGTGGAGAGGATCGCGACCCGGGGCCTGTCCTCCACCTCGACCTCGGTGATGCCTTGCGCCGCGAGCGCCAGCAGGTCCTGGGGGCGCAGGCGCCGTCCGCGGGAGACCAGCAGCGTCCCCGCGGCCACATCCTCCCCTGCGCCGAGCACGTTCTCTCCCGGCGCCACGGCCCGTCCGAGCTCGACGTACCCCTGGCCCGTCTCCCGACAGTGCTCGATCATCGCCACCGCGTCTGCCCCCTCGGGCATGGCGCCGCCGGTCGAGATGCCGCTGGCTGCGCCTTCCGGAACCGGGCCAGGGGCCGCCGACCCCATCGGGACCACGCCGGCGAGGGCCAGGTAGACCGGAGCGGACTCGCTGGCGCCGAAAGTCTCCCGGGCGCGGACTGCATAGCCGTCCATCAAGGCACGGGCGAAGGCGGGGAGCCGCTCGGGAGCGTGCACATCCATGGCCGCGACGCGTCCCCTGGCCTCGGCGAGGGTGACTCGCTCCGTGCGCCGGACGGCGGGGAAGCGACCAAGGATGCGACGGGCCTCGTCGGGCGTGACGGCTTCGAGGAACTGCGGCATGCGCGCGTCTATAGCGAGCGGATCCCGCCGGGTCAACGCCACCGACCGCCTGCCCGCCGAGTGCGCGAAGGCTACTCCCGACCCACCGATACCGCGCAGCATGGACCGGCAGGCCCGCCTATCGGGTAGGCTTTCCGCCCATTCTCCACGGGAGGGCTCATGCTGGCTCGTCATTACAGTGCCTGGATTGCTGCCTGTCTGCTGCTGGGGTGCGCCACGGCGCCCGTTCCGCGGGAAGCGGGTTTCGAGGCGGCCGCGCACGATCCCTGGGCGGCTCTGGCGGCCGGCGACTTCCGCTCGGCGCGAGCGGGCTTCGAGCAGCTGCGCGCGACTTCCGGCCGGGAGCAGGAGGGCCTCGCGGGCCTGCTCTCGCTGGCCCAGACGACAGCCGACGACCCCGCAGTCCTCAAGCTCCTGGAGTCCGCCGATCCCGCCTCCGCGTCCGGACTGCTGGCGGTCACGGCGGCCGAAGCGGCTCTGGATCTGCGCCCGCTTCCGCCACGCTCCCGCGACCTGGCCGCCCGGGCCTGTGCTTTCAAAGCCGACGCCAAGCTTGGAGACCGGGCGAAGTCTGCCTGCTCCTGGCTGCCGCTGGTCTCGAACCGCAGCGCCCTGGAGCGCTGCACGGCCGGCTGTAGCGCCAGCACCCGGCTCGGGATGTTCTTCGCCGGAAATCAGCCGGTGGTCCTCGCCTCGGTGAACGGACTGGCCGAAGCGGCCTTCATCGTGGATACCGGAGCCTCGACCTCGGTGCTGACCCGCAGCTTTGCCGCCCAGGCCAAGGTGGAAATGCTGCCCGGCACCGAGCTCGAGGCGCAGGCGGCAGGCGGCACGATCGCCACCGGGCGAGCGCTGGTCTCCTTCAAGACCGGCGCGGTGACCGTGGAGGACGTCCCGGTCGCCCTGATCGACCTGCCGATCGACTCGATCGCCGGCATCATCGCGCCTCAAGCCACCTGGCGTCAGTTCGCGGTGGACCTCGACTTCCACAGCTTCGCCGCCGTCCTCTCCCCCAGCCCCGCGGCCGGCCCCGCGCTGATCGCGGTTCCCTACCTCCGCCACGAGTCGCGGCCGGCCCTGCTGCTCGAGACGGCAGGCCGTCCGCCCCGCCCCATCGTGCTCGACACCGGCGCCTTCCACACCACCCTCGACGCCGACTGGGAGGCGCTGGGACCGCCGCTGGAACACGTGCGGGAGACCCGGGCGGCGGGAGCCGGTGGCCAGGGAAGCCGGGGATGGATCACCCGCGCGGAGGTTGCGGCCCGCGCCGGAGAGTTCTCCTGGACCATGCACAACCCCTCCATCCTCGAGGGCAAGCATCAGAGCGAAGGCCCGCTGCGCTCGGTTGGGCTATTGGGCATGGACCTGATGATGGGCCGCCACCTGGTGCTCGACGTCCCCCGGCGCAAGATGTGGCTGTCGGGGACGGCGGCGTTGCCCGACTGGCCGGTGGGCTCCAGCACCGTCTGGCGGATCAAGATGGAGGGACTCGCGGCCCCGGTGCTGGTGACCGAGAAGCTCGTCGAGCGCTCCGGCGAGTCGGTGACGCTGGAGATCTCCTATTCCCACCCCCAGGGCGACCGCCACTTCCGGCTGCAGATGCCGGAAACCTGGGACACGCGCGGCACCTGGCTCATCGGCCGACCGGCTACCAAGCTGTGGGACCTGTCCGGCGGTCAGCCGAAGGAGCTCGACCCCAAGCAGGCGGCGGGATTCTGGCTGCCGGTCTTCTTCTCCTTCAAGACCGTGGCGGCCAAGACCAGTCCCCGGATCCGCTTCGACATGGTGGACCTCGGCGGTCAGAAGACCGCCTGCACGACGATCGTGCTCCCGGCCGAAGCGGCGAAAGCCGCGGCCGAGCTGGCGATGACGAGCTGTCCGTCGGACCCCTGGCGAACCCGACACCTGACCCTGACCGACAGCGACGGGCGGGTGCTTTGGGACGTGGACCGGAAGCAGTGAGCAGGAACGCCTCGAGAGTGAGGAGGTCCTGCCAAGCCGGAAGGCGTTCGGCCTACGCCATCGAGTCGACGCCCGCCTTTCGCCAGAGACGAATGAGCGGCCTTCCGCGTAGTTCCTACTGTCGACTCCGCCCGTTCGCAGCGCGGGTCGCCAAGTCCAAGAGCTCGGGCGGCGAAGGCACGCCAACTCCCTGCCGGCCATCCCGGCTCAGCGAGCTGCCATGCCCAGCGCCCGGGCTCCCAGGTG
The DNA here is from genome assembly GCA_016218885.1 of Deltaproteobacteria bacterium. GTDB lineage: Bacteria > Myxococcota > Myxococcia > Myxococcales > UBA5297 > JACRCT01. Next base: position 3,945 of record JACRCT010000206.1, read on the forward strand.
GCGTCGAGGTTTTCTGCGAGCCCATCGGTGACGCCGTTGCCGAGGGGCGACCCTTCGTCAGCGACCCCGTCCTCTCGGGCGTCAGCCCAGGCCGTACTTGTGGAGCCGGTCGATCAGCGTGGTCCGGCTGAGGCCCAGCCGGCGCGCCGCCTCGGACTGGTTGTTCCCGGTGGCCGCCAGGGACCGCACGATGAGGCTGCGCTCCAACGCCTCGAGCTGCTCGCGCAGGGTCAGCGAGCCGTCCACCGGCAGCTCGGCGCCCGATTCCGTAGCGGGTGGTGCTGCCGGCACGCCGGGGAACGCCTCCGCGCCAATCTCGCCTCCCAGGCTGAGCGCCACCAGGCGCCCCACGGCGTTCTCGAGCTGGCGCACGTTGCCCGGCCAGTCGGCGTGCCGGAGCTGCTCCAGAAGCCCGGCCGACAGCCGTACGTCGCTCATCCCGAAGCGGTCGGCGTAGCGACGGGCGAACTCCACGGCAAGCGCCGGGATGTCCTCGGCGTGCTCGCGCAGCGGGGGCACCACGAGCTCCACCACCGCGAGGCGGTAATACAGGTCCTCGCGGAAGCGCCCGGAACGGGTGTCGGCCGCCAGATCCCGGTTGGTGCACGCCACGACCCGCACGTCGACCCGCTCGACCCGCCCGGCTCCGACCGGTTGGATCTCCCCCTCCTGCAGCGCGCGGAGCAGCGAGGCCTGGGCGCTGGGCGGCAGCTCGCCCACCTCGTCCAGCACCAGGGTCCCGCCGTCCGCCTGGGCGAAGAACCCGCGCCGCGCCTGGGCCGCTCCGGTGAACGCCCCGCGGGTGTGCCCGAACAGCTCCGCCTCGGCCAGCTCCTCGGGGATCGCCGCGCAGTTGAAGCGCACCAGCGGCGCCGCGGCGCGGCGGCTCTGGGCGTGGATGAGCGCCGCCAGCAGCTCCTTGCCGGTGCCGGTCTCGCCGCGCACCAGCACCGTGATGTCCCGGGGCGCGATCCTCCGGGCCGACTCGAGCAGCTTCCGCATCGCCGGCGAGTCTCCGATGATGCTCCGGCCCAGGGCCTTCTCCGCCACGAGGCGCCGGTTCTCGACGCGCAGCCGGCGGGCCTCGAGAGCCCGGTCGAGGATGAGCGAGATCTCGTCGAGGTCGAAGGGCTTGGTCACGTACTCGTAGGCGCCGCCCTTCATGGCCCGCACCGCAATCCGCTCCGAGCCCTGCGCGGTGAGCAGGATCACCGGGAGCGACTCGTCGCGCTCCTGCAGCGTCTTGAGAAGCTGCAGGCCATCCATCTCCGGCATGGCGAAGTCGGTGACCACCGCGTCCACGCTCTCTACCTGCTCCAGCGCCTCCTTGCCCGAGCGTGCCAGCACCGGCTCGTGCTTGCGCGAGCGCACGACCTCCTTGAGGGCGAAGAGCATCGCCGGCTCGTCATCGACCAGCAGCACGCGCGCCATGCGACGCCTCCTCTTTCAGTGGCAGCCGTCCCATCACCGTCGTGCCCTGCCCAGGCTCGCTCACATACTCCAGCGAGCCGCCGTGCTGGCGGAACACCCCGCGGGCCAGCAGCACTCCCAGCCCGTTGCCGTCGTCGCGGGTGGTGAAGAAGGGGGTCCCGAGCCGGGCCAGGACCTCGGGGCTCATGCCGCAGCCGTGGTCGCGCACCGAGAGCAGGGCCTGCCCGCCGTCGGTGGCCAACCCCACCTCGATCGCTCCGCCTCGCGGCGAGGCCTCGATCGCGTTGGCCACGAGGTTGACCAGCGCCTCCTTCACCCGCCGCGGGTCGACGTGCGCTCGCGCCTCGCCGGCCCGCTGCAGCGTCACCCCCGCCGACTTCGCGCGCCCGTCGAGCACCGAGAGCACCTCGTCGGCCAACTCCCCCAGCGCCACCTCCTCGAGCTGCAGGCTCTCCAGCGGCCTGGAGAAGGTCAGGTAGTCCTGGAGGATGCCCTGCATCCGCTCCACCTCGCCCTCGACGACCTGCAGCCGCTCGCGGGTCTCGGCATCGGCCGCCGAGCGCGCCGAGAGCTGGACCAGGGCCTTGATGGCGCCCAGCGGGTTCTTCAGCTCATGGGACAGGCGTGAGCTCATCAGCTCCAGCTCGTGAGCGCGGCCCAGCGCCTGCTGCGCCACCAGGTCGCGGGCTTGGAGCATGCCGCGCAAGCTCTGATCCAGCGCGCGGGTCAGGGCCAGCAGGTGATCGGCCGACATCAGCATGAACAGGACCAGGAAGAGGGTGGTGAAGCCCAGGAAGACCGGTTCGGCGACGGGCGGGCCCAGACGATCTCCGAGGACCGCCATCGAAGCGAGCCCTGCCACCAGCACGACGATGCTCCCCTTGGTCTCCCGCGACCAGCCGCGCGTCACCAGCACCGTCAAGTCGCCGATCGAGGCCACCAGCAGCGGGCTGTGCAGACCCCCGGTGGCGGCGATGACGCCGAAGAGCAACAGCTGGAAGAACGAGTAGCCCTTCCTGAAGGTCGCCTCACTCGGTGGATGCCGCCTCGACCGGGCAAAGGCGGCAAGAATGCTTGCCAGCATCGCCAGGACCACCCCTACGCGCCAGAGCGGGTACCCCGTCCACGCCAGCGCTGCAGCAAAGGCGCCGACGGCGAGGACGAAGATGTGTGGCGTCGTCTGGGTTGCCTTGAGCTGGACCGCGTTGAGGTGCTCCTCTTTCCAGTGGATGCGGTAGGGCTCGCTCATGGGAGGCGACGGGGCGGCAAGATCCGGGCCCGGGCGGCTGTCAGCCATGGGAGATCCATAGCCTGTCCCCCTCATCCGGGCGAACCTGACGGTCCCCCGACACCTCCGCGAGCCCCAGGTGCACGGAGATCCGTCAAGGGCTCGGGCGGCGCAGAGGAGGGGCGGGCGTGGCCCATCGCGTGCAGCCGGCCTCATAGCAGAGGCCCTGACGAACGCTTCTCGCCCAGCCCGCTGCTCCCGCTGCCGGGAAGGTCGTCCAGGGGCGCTCCCCGCTCGCCGGAGGTTCGTAGGGGTCTGCGTCGCCAGCCCGCACGCGCTCACCATCCTGGAGACTCTTCGCCGAGGCCCCATCCGGCTTAGGGACGATCAACACATTCAAGCCCGCCTACGACGCGAGCGACGAAGGAGAACCCCATGCGCCACATCACGGCCCTGCTCGCCGCCACGGCCCTTGCCACCGCATGCCACCCGGCCCCCAAGGCCCAGCTGCCACAGCAGGAATCCCCGCTCCTGGGAGTGAAGACGGTCAAGCCCCGCTCCGGCGAGCAGGCGCTCCCCCGCATCACCGGCGAGCTGCGCGCGCGCCGCGAGGCCATGCTGGCGGCGGAGCTCGCGGGGCGCGTCGCCTGGATCAAGGCGGACGTCGGCGACCGGGTGAAGAAGGGCGAGGTCCTGGTCCAGCTCGACCCCACCAGCGCCACTCTGCAGGCCGCGCAGGCCCGCGCAGCCAAGGCGATGGCCGAGGCCAACCTCCAGGCCGCCCGCAACGAGCTCGCCCGCACCGAGGCCCTGGCCAAGGCAGAGGCCGCCCCGGCCGCCGCGCTGGAGCGGGCCCACACCGCCGTGGCACAAGCGAGCGCCGCGGTCGCCCAGAGCCAAGCCGCAGTGGCGTCCGCCGAGGAGTACGTGTCCAAGACCTCGGTCCGCGCCCCCTTCGACGGCACCGTCACCATGCGGCTGAAGAACCCTGGCGAGATGGTCTCGGCCATGCCGCCCGCGCCGATCCTGGCGCTGGTCGACCTCGGCTCGGTCGAGGTGCGCGCCGCGGTGCCCGAGACGGTGGTGGACCTGGTGCGCCCCGGCGCCGAGCTCGCCTGCACCCTCAGCCCCTCGGGCAAGCCGTTCCGCGCCAAGATCCGGGTCGTCGGCTCCACCGTGGAGGCCTCCAACCGCACCGTGGAGATCCGCGCCGATCCCACCGGGGCCGACCTGCCGGAGCTGCGTCCGGGCAGCCTCGTCGAGGTGGACATCGGCAGCGAGGCCGCGGGCCTGGCGAGCCTCTTCCTCCCCGCTGAGACCATCCGCGTGGAGGGCCCGGACTCCTTCGTCTGGGTGGTAGAGGGGGAGCAGCTGCGCCGCCGCCCGGTGCAAATCGAGAAGTCCGGACCGGGGACCGTGCGCGTGCTGTCCGGCCTCGGCCCCGGGGTCGCCGTCGTGAGCCAGGCGGGAAGCGGCCTCATGGAGGGCGCTCGCGTCCGGGTAGCCCAATAAGCGGACCCCATTCACGAGAGGACCCCATGTCCCCCCTGCGCACCTTCATCCAGCGCCCGATCTTCACCACCATGCTGCTGCTCGCGGTGGTGGTGTTCGGGCTCAACTCGTACCCGAGGATCGGCGTCGACTCGATGCCCGAGGTCGAGCTGCCGATGGTCACGGTCACGACCGTCCTCCCGGGAGCGGATCCCGAGGTGGTGGAGAAGAACGTCTCGCAGCCGCTGGAGGAGGCGCTCAACACCCTCTCCGGCCTGGAGTCGATCCGCTCCAACAACTACGAGAGCGTCTCGGTCATCGTGCTGCAGTTCGCGCTCGAGCGTCCGGTGGCCCTCGCCGCCCAGGACGTGCGCGACCGCGTCCAGGCCACGCTGCGCAAGCTCCCCGCGGAGATCGACGGCTCCCCGGCGGTGGAGAAGCTCGATCTGCAGGCCATGCCCGTCCTCACCCTCGCCATGTCGGGGCCGGTGCCCATCGCCTCGATGACCCGCCTCGCCGACGACGTCCTCAAGCCCGCCCTGCAGCGCATCGAGGGGGTGGGGGCGGTGGACGTCTACGGCGGCCGCAAGCGCGAGATCACCCTGGAGATCGACCCGGTCCGCCTGCGCGCCCACGGCCTGGCGGCGACCGACGTGACGCAAGCCGTCCGCGCGCAGAGCATCGCCATCCCCGGGGGCCGCACCGCCGAGGCCGAGCGCGAGCGCGTGGTGAAGCTTCAGACCGAGGTGGCCTCGGTCGAGGAGCTGCGGGACCTCGTCCTCACCTTTGCCGGCGGCGCGCCGGTGCGCCTGCGCGACGTCGCCAACGTGATCGACGGGCCGGCCGAGGCCCGCTCGGTGGCGAATCTCAATGGCCGCTCTGCCGTGGCCTTCGTGGTGCGCAAGCAGTCGGGCGCCAACACCGTCGCCGTGGCCGAGAACGTGAAGGAGAGCCTGGGCGAGCTCGCCAAGCTGGTCCCCGAGGGCTCGCGCATCGAGCTGGTCTCGGACAACTCGCGGATGATCCGCAGCTCCATCAACTCGGTGCAGGAGGACCTGCTCCTGGGCGCGCTCCTCGCCGTGCTCGTGGTGCTGCTGTTCCTGCGCGACTGGCGCTCGACGATCATCTCGGCCGTGCCCCTTCCCACCTCGATCATCGGGACCTTCGCGGCCATCCGCTTCCTCGGCTACACCTTCAACAACATCACCATGCTCGCGCTGACGCTCTCGATCGGCCTGCTGATCGACGACGCCATCGTGGTCATCGAGAACGTCGTGCGCATCCTGGAGAAGGGCGAGAAGCCCAGGGCCGCGGCCTTGGTGGGCACGAGCCAGATCGCCCTCGCCGTCCTCGCCGTGACCCTCTCGGTCATCGCGGTGTTCGTCCCCATCGCCTTCATGGAGGGCATCATCGGGCGCTTCTTCGTCCAGTTCGGGGTCACCGTCGCCGTCGCAGTGGCCATCTCCTACGCCGTCTCCATGACCCTCATCCCCATGCTCTCGGCACGGCTGCTCAAGGCCCACGGACCTGGTGGCCGCAAGCACGGCTGGCTTTTCGGCGTGCTCGAGCGGGCCTTCCTGTCGATGGAGCATGGCTACCGCCGCGTTCTCACCTGGGCGCTCGGCCACCGTGCGGTCGTCCTGGTGACCGTGCTGGCGGCCATGGCGGTCACCGTCGGCCTGTCGCGCCACCTGCAGACGACCTTCATCCCCCCGCAGGATTCGAGCGCCATCCGCATCGACCTGGAGCTGCCGCTGGGGACGCGCCTCGAGCAGACCGAGGCCGAGGCCCTGCGCATCTCGGAGCAGATCCGCGGCGTCCCGGGCGTGGTCAACGCCTTCGCGCTGGTGGGCGGGGGCGTGGACGAGGCGGTCCACAAGGCCCAGGTGACCGTGAACCTCGTCCCCATCCACGAGCGGGCCTTCGGCCAGCAGCAGGTCAAGCAGTGGGTCCGCGAGCACGTCTCTCCGCCGCCGGGCTCGACCCTGGCCGTCGCTGACCTCTCGTCGGTGCAGATGGGCAGCCATTCGCAGGTCGTGCAGTTCAACGTCCGCGGCGACAAGTGGGAGGACGTCGTCGCCGCCGCCGAGAAGACGCGCGCGCTGCTCGAGCAGGACCCGCGGTTCGTGGACGTGGACACCACCTACCGCGCCGGCAAGCCCATGGTCTCGGTGCAGCTCGACCGCGACCGCGCGGCGACGATGGGCGTCCCGGCGGCGATGGTGGGCACCACCTTGAGGACCCTCCTCGGCGGCGACGCCTTCACCACCTACCGGGAAGTCGGCGAGCGGATCGACGTGCGGGTCCGGCTGCCCGACGAGGTGCGGGCGAGCCCCGACGCGCTGGCGGCCCTCACGCTGCGCGGGGCGAGCGGACGCCTCGTCGAGATCCGCAACCTCGCGACTCTCCAGTCCACCACGGGTCCGTCGCAGATCGATCGCCAGGCGCTGAAACGCCAGATCACCGTGCTAGCCGACCTGAAGGACATGGCCCTGGGCGAGGCGATCAGTCGCATCGATGAGGTCGCCAAGGACTTCCCCTCCACGGTGCAGACCGATTTCGAGGGTCAGGGCAAGGAGCTGGGGAAGACCGGGCGGGCGTTCGCCGGCGCACTGCTGCTGGGGGTCCTGCTGCTCTTCATGATCCTCGCCGCCCAGTTCGAGAGCCTGCTGGACCCGTTCGTCATCATGATGGCGCTGCCCTTGGCGATCATCGGCGCGCTCGCGGCGCTTCTGCTGACCGGCGAGTACCTGTCGATGTTCGCCATGATCGGGATGATCATGCTCATGGGCCTGGTGGCGAAGAACGGAATCCTCCTCGTGGACTGCACCAACCAGATCCGGCGCGCGGGCGCCGCCACCGGCGACGCCCTACTCGAGGCCGGACCGCAGCGGCTGCGCCCGATCCTCATGACCACCGTGGCCATGATCGCCGGCATGGTGCCGGTGGCCCTGGCGCGCGGAGACGGCGCCGAGCTGCGCACCGGCATGGCCTGGGCCATCATCGGCGGGCTCTTCGCCTCCACGGTCCTGACCCTCGTGGTGGTCCCGGTCATCTACTCGCTCCTCGATGGGGTGCGCGCCCGGTTCGCCTCGAGGAAGGGCGCCGCCGAGGAGCCGACGCCCGCCGAAGCAAGGAGGGCCGCCTGACCCGGGGCGAGGGCTGCTTGGCAGGGTGCTTGGCGAGGATGGGCACCAGCGACTCAGCCTTCCTCCAGCGGGTACCGAAAACCCGGCTAAGCGTAGCGAAGCGTCGGGGGCTTGCACGGAGCTCGGGGGCTTGCACGGAGCTCGGGGGCTGTAAGGGGTGGCGGGGTCCTACCGGTTAGCCCACTTGAGTGGGCTTCGTAGTGGTAGCCGCGGGCTTGAGCCCGCGGTGATCCTTGTCGCGCGATCTTCATCGGCCAAAGCGACCACCGGATCCTCTCCCGCGCAGCTCATCCGCCTGCCCGAGCCGCTTCCTTGCCGACCTGTCGTCGGTCGCCCTGACCTGCGCCATGGCCTCAATGGTCCTCCTCCCGCCACGCACGATCTCGCAGCCGGCCAGTAGCCGATGCGCCCCACCGGAGATGGATGAGCGTCTCAGGGGCGGGCCGACCTGGCGGCAGCCGGAGGTCTCGGGCGGCTCGCTTTCTACTCGGGTGCGGCTGGCATGCTCGCGATCACCGCGGGCTAAAGCCCGCGGCTACCAGTACGAAGCGCACTGAAGTGCGCTAACCGGCACGAGCACCTTGCCTTGATTGCTGCATCGGCTCCGCCCTATTGGTCCGTGGCGCAGAGCCACTTCTGGCTCGTCTGCTGACAGGCCCCCAGCTCGGTCCAACCACCCGCAGTCGTGGGCTTTGTTGAAGCAGTACCCGGGCTTTGGTACGGTCTCACGGCCCCTGTCCGGAGGATGCCCGATGCGCCGCTTGACCTGCCTGGCGTTCGTTGCCTGCCACGCTCTGTCCTCCGCCGCATGGGCGGATTCGGGTGACTTCCAGCTCTACAAGCTTGGCAACCCCGCCTCGACCGACAACGCCAACGCCCACTTCCGCATCTTCGCCAATCAGCTCGGCGCGGCGATCTCCTCTTTCAACCTCTCGCCCCCTGAGACGCTCGGCCACTCGGGCTTCAACGTCGCCTTCGAATACGTCGTGGCGCAGATCGACAAGAACCCGAGCTACTGGCCCACCGAAAGCGGGGCGCCCTCGAACCTCCTGCTGATGCCCACGATTCACCTGCGCAAGGGCCTGCCCTTCTCGTTCGAGCTGGGGACCAAGGTCACCTATCTGCAGAACTCGCGCATGGCCTCGGCGACAGTGGAGGTGAAGTGGGCGCTCAACGAAGGCCTGACCTACTTCCCCGACCTCGGCGTCCGCGGCTACGGGACCCACCTGTTCGGCGCGCGCGACTTCAGCCTCACCACCACGGGCCTGGACCTGGGGTTGGGCAAGCAGTTCGCCCTCGGCGGGATGCTCACCCTGACGCCGTACGTCGGCTGGAACCTGCAGTACGTGACGGCGACCTCGAACGTCGTCGACTTCGAGCCTGATCGCTCCCTCTCCGAGGCCATCGAGAAGCCCACCGACGACACCGGCGTCTTCTCCTCCGTGCAGATCCACCAGAACCACAACAACCGCTTCTACGTGGGCTTGCGCTTCATCAGCTACGTGTTCGAGGTGGCGGCAGAGGCCTCGGTGATCAACACGGTGGGTGTTCGCCTCGCCGACGGCTCGACGGTCAAGCAGCAGGTCCTCGTCTTCGGCGGCAAGGTGGGGATCGACTTCTAGCCCCGCCTCACGCCGGGCAGCCCCACGCCATCGGCGCCAGCTCTCTGGGGTTTCGCTCGCCCAGAGCGAGGTGGCCGGTATTCGAGACAGGCCTCGGCCAGATCGGAGCGCTTTCCCGGCAACGCGCGCGAGGCCCCAGCACGCGCCCTGTCGGCCCGCCAACGATCCGATAAGCGTCCCTTATCTCTCCGGAAAGCCGCACTTGCCCACCACAAGAGCCCTCGCCCCGTGCTTGTGTTTTGTGACGGGCTTGGTATGAAGCGTCGCGTTTCGGACTGAGGTACGGGAGCGGGGTCGGATCCTTCGCCTCTACAGGTTTAGTCGTCACGGTGTCTTCAACTCGCAGGAGACCGGCATGAACAGCACCCTTCAGCAGGTCGTGAAAGACGTAACGACCCGCGTCGGGCGGGACAAGAACCGCCTGATGGACGTGGTTCGTGACATCCAGGCGCAGCTGGGCTGCGTCTCCGCGGAGGCCATCGATCTGGTCGCCCGCGAGCTGGGCACCACGCGCGTCGAGGTGGAGGGGGTGGTCACCTTCTACGCCTTCCTGTCCAAGCAGCAGAAGGGGCATGCGGTGATCCGCATGTCCGAGTGCCCCAGCTGCCTGGGCCCCAAGGGCCATGAGACCGCCGAGGCGATCGAGAAGCTGCTGGGCATCGGATTCGGCCAGACGACGCCCGACGGCCACGTGACCTTGGAGCACACGGCGTGTGTCGGCCTGTGCGACCAGGGCCCGGCAGGGTTGGTCAACGGCGTGCTGGTCGCCGGCGTGACGCCGGAGCGAGCGGGCCAGCTGATCAAGGCCGTGCGCGAGAAGCCGGCGGCCTTGGCGGCCTTCGCGCCCCAAGACAACCTGCGCAAGCGCGGACCGGTGGTGCTGGCGGGGATGGAGCCGGGCGCCGGACTGCGCAAGGCGCTGCGGATGAGCCCGGCCAACGTCATCTCCGAGCTCAAGACCAGCAAGCTGCGCGGACGCGGCGGCGCGGGATTCCCCACCGGAAGCAAGTGGGAGTTCGCGCGCAATGCGGCGGGCGAGCGCAAGGTCGTCATCTGCAACGCCGACGAGGGCGAGCCCGGAACGTTCAAGGATCGCGTGATCCTGAACCTGGTGCCTGAGCTGGTCTTCGAGGGCATGGCGCTGGCGGGCTATGCCATCGGAGCCCAGGAGGGCATCCTCTACCTGCGCGGCGAGTACGAGTTCCTCAAGGAGAAGCTCGAGAAGACGCTCGACTGGCTGCGGTCCAAGAACCTTCTGGGAAAGAGCGTGTGCGGCCACGCCGGGTTCGACTTCGACATCCGCATCCAGATGGGCGCCGGGGCCTACGTGTGCGGCGAGGAGAGCGCGCTCATCTCCAGCTGCGAAGGCGGGCGGGGCGTGCCCAAGAACCGGCCGCCGTTCCCGGTGGAGAAGGGCTACCTGGGGCTGCCCACCAGCGTGAACAACGTCGAGACCCTGTGCTGCGCGGCGCGCATCGTCGAGAAGGGCGCGACCTGGTTCGCCGGCTTCGGCACCAAGGACTCCTCGGGCACCAAGCTCTTCTCGGTCTCCGGAGACTGCGAGAGGCCGGGCGTCTACGAGCTGCCGCTGGGCATCACCCTGCACGATCTGCTCAAGGAGGTCGGCGGCGAGGGCGCCCAGGCGATCCTGGTCGGCGGCCCGTCGGGCCAGTTCGTGGCCCCGATGGACTTCGGCAAGAAGATCTCCTTCGAGGGCGTGGCCACCGGCGGCTCGATGGTGGTCTTCGGGCCCAAGCGCGACCTGCTCGAGGCGGTCTCCGCCTACATGCACTTCTTCGTCGAGGAGAGCTGCGGCTACTGCGTGCCCTGCCGGGTGGGCAACCAGCTCCTGACCCGGAAGCTCGACGAGATCCGCGCCGGCAAGGGCGTCTCCGAGGATCTCCAGTACCTCGAGGAGCTCTGCGTCACGGTGAAGAAGGCCAGCCGCTGCGGGCTGGGCCAGACCTCCCCCAACCCCATCCACACCACCTTGTCGAGCTTCCGTGCGCTGTACGAGGCGAAGCTGACCCAAGGCAACGGGCTGGTGCCGACCTTCGATCTCAACGCCGCGCTCGTCGAGGCGTCGCAGATCCAGGGCCGCGCCCCGGTGTTCCACGAGGACTAACGCCATGACCGACACGATTACCCTCACCATCGATGGCGTCGAGATCAAGGCCAAGAAAGGCCAGAAGATCATCGAGGCGGCAGAGGACGCGGGCATCTACATCCCGCGGCTGTGCTGGCTCAAGGAGCTGACGCCCGCGGGCTCCTGCCGGGTGTGCACCGTGCTGATCAACGGGCGGCCCCAGGCCTCCTGCACCCAGCCGGCGACCGACGGCATGGTGGTCTTGAGCGAGACCCCCGAGCTCAAGCAGTGGCGCAAGAACGTGGTGGAGATGCTCTTCGTCGAGGGCAACCACTACTGCATGTTCTGCGAGAAGAGCGGCAACTGCGAGCTGCAGGCCATGGGCTACCGGATGGGCGTCGCGGCCCCCCAGTACCCCTACCTGTTCCCCAAGCGCGGCGTGGATGCCTCGCACAAGGACTTCTACATCGACGGCAACCGCTGCATCCGCTGCGGGCGCTGCGTGCGCGCCGCCAAGGAGCTCGACGGCAAGACCGTCTTCGGGTTCCTGGGCCGCGGAAACCAGACCCGGCTGGCCTTCAACGGCGACACCTTGTCGGCGACCGAGCTGAAGGCGGCGGACAAGGCGGCCTCGATCTGCCCGGTCGGCTGCATCATCAAGAAGCGGGTGGGCTTTGCGGTGCCCGTGGGGCAGCGCAAGTACGACTTCAAGCCCATCGGCTCGGACATCGAAGCCAAGCGTTCGTCGGCCAAGTGAGGTGACCCATGGCGAAACCCAAGATTGCGACCGCTTCCCTGGCCGGCTGCTTCGGCTGCCACATGTCGGTGTTGGACATCGACGACCGCATCCTCAAGCTCATCGAACTGGTGGAGTTCGACAAGTCGCCCGTCGACGACATCAAGAAGTTCACCGGCCGCTGCGCGGTCGGGCTCATCGAGGGCGGCTGCTGCAACCAGGAGAACGTGAAGGTGCTGCGCGAGTTCCGCGAGCACTGCGACGTGCTGGTGTCGGTGGGCGACTGCGCCATCATGGGCGGCCTGCCGGCGATGCGTAACGCGATGCCGCTCAAGGAGTGCCTGGACGAGGCCTACAGGAACGGCCCCACCGTCCACAACCCCTCGGGCAAGATCCCCGCGGACCCCGAGCTGCCGCTGCTGCTCGACAAGGTCTACCCCTGCAGCGC
>JACRCT010000263.1 GCA_016218885.1 Deltaproteobacteria bacterium
CAGGCGCGGCGGGTGGTGGGCGACTTCTCGGTGGTGGGCCCGGCCTACTTCGAGCTCTTGCTGCGCGAGCTCGGCCCCACCTTCGCGGGCGTCCTCGCCGCGGTGCGCCTGGGCGCGGCCATCTCCGCCGAGCTGGCCTCGATGAAGATCACCGAGCAGGTCGACGCCCTGCGCATGTCCGCGGGCGACCCGGTCTCGGACCTGGTCCTGCCGCGGCTGCTGGGAGGCTTCGTGGCCGTCCCCTGCCTGGTCATCGCCGGGACGATGATGGCGGCGGCGGTCTCGGCGGTGGTCGCCAACCTCGTCTACGGGGCCGATGGCGGCGCCTTCCTGGACGCCGCGCTGGTGACCCGCGGCGATCTCGCGGCTCTCGCCTTGAAGACGATTCTCTATGGAGTGAGCATCCCCATCGCTTCCGTCTGGGCGGGGCTGCTCGCCCGGGGCGGAGCGGCGGCGGTGGGCGAGGCCACCACACGGGGCGTGGTGTGGGCCAGCGTCTCGGTGCTGGTCATCGACTGGGCGGTGAGCGGCCTGCTGAACTCGGTGGGCCTGTGATGATCCGCCTCGTGGGGGTGCACAAGCGCTACTCGGGTCGGGCGATCCTCGCCGGGGTGGACCTCGAGATCCCCTCGGGCGGGGTGACCTTCGTGGTGGGGCGCAGCGGAGCGGGCAAGAGCGTCCTGTCGCGGTGCTGCGTGGGGCTGGTGCGCGTCGATGCCGGCGAGGTGCACGTCGGCGGCGAGCGCATTGATGGCTGGCCCGAGCGCAAGCTCAACGAGCTTCGACGCCGAGTGCCGTACGTCGTCCAGGGCTCGGCGCTGCTCGACTGGCTCGACCTGCGACAGAACGTCTGCCTACCCCTGACGCGCGCCGTGGGGCTTGGCGTGGCGGAGGCGACTGCGCGAGCCGAAGAGGCGCTCGCCGCGGTTGGGCTCAGCGATCTGGCGGAAAGCGCGCCACAGGACGTGGGACCCGGGGCGCGCAAGCGGGCCTCCATCGCCCGGGCGCTGGCACTCGGGCCCGAGGCGGTGCTGTACGACGAGCCCACCACCGGTCTCGACCCCGCCGCCGCCCGACGCGTGGACGAGGTGATCCGCCTGTCGGCCGACCGCGGAGCAACGGCGCTGGTCGTCTCCCACGATCTCGCGTCGATCGCGCGCATCGCCGATCACGTGGCGGTTCTCGACGGCGGGGTCATCGCCTTCTGGGGCACGGGCCAGCAGTTCTTCGCCCGGCGCGAGGAGGTCGCTGCCCTGCGCCGCTTCTTCTTCCAAGACGCGGACGCCGCCTCTTGACCGGGCGCACAACGTTGGGGCAGTCAAGCCGCTGTAGTCGCTGTGCCTCAGCGGGTCAACGCCGCTCACCCAACGTCCGCGGACGAGCCTCCCGATGGAGAAGCTCTTGCGCCACCTCGGCCGCTCGCGAGAGCGGTGGGCGTGGCTCTTGGGCTTGGCTTCCACGTGGCCACCCCCGGAAGCGCGCAATGCGTAGCACCTTCGATCGAAGGAAGGCGTGCTCGCCCTCTCCTCCGAACCCGATCCTCCGGGACCAAGCAAGCCAGCAGGGGCCCGCTTGACTCTGCAGCGGCCTCGATGCTTGGATCCCTCGCGTTCGATTGTCCTGGTCGGCCGTACTCCGGGTCTGTTCCCGGTAGATTTCAGCTCTTCCATGGAGGCATGCGATGCCCAAGATCACCTCGAAGATCCCCTTCGTTCCCGTTCAGCCGTCCATGACCGGGTCCGTCGCTGCTCCGAAGGCCGTCGCACAGGCCTCCGAGCCGGAGTACTCCCTCGCTCCGAACGCCAAGGGCCTGGTGGACGCCCACAAGCGCGCTGAATCGGCCCAGTCTCAGGTGGCCATGGTCAACGGCAGCGTGGAGATCAACCAGGCTGCGGACGAGCTCCTCCGCTCCGTCGCCGAGGAGCTGTCCTCGCAGCTGAGCGATCGCGGCCAGGAGACGAAGGCCAACGATGTCATGGCCAACCTCGAGAAGTTCTTCGAGAAGACCGGGCCGGCGCGAGGCTATCGACTGGATCCGGAACGCGGAACAATGGCCTCCCTCGAAGACAACGGCGAGCGCATGGATAAGGTGATGGCCCAGCTGGAGACGATGGTTGGAGAGCTGCGGAAGGTGAACGCGGAGCCCGCCAACGAGTGCCAGCAAGCCTACAACCGTCAGGCCTACGGCGAGAGCATCGCGCAGGAAGGCGTCTTCGCGCTGGCCTTCGAAAAGGCCTACAACAAGGCACCGGACACCAAGGCCGTCATCGAGAAGGCCGAGCGTTTCTTCCAGAATCTTCCCGGTCGCGTCGAGAGCCAGGTCGAGTCGCAGGGAGGCTCCATGGAGCCGTTGGAGCGCTCCGGTGCGTTGGCGCGCGCTCTGGCCAAGCAGGCAGAGGCTCTCGCGAGGTAGGGTCAACTCGCGCAGCGACGAGCATTCGCCCGATCCTCGCTTGCGCCCCCATTCGCTTCTCACTAGACGCGGCGGTGCTTCTCTGCAAGCGCCGCCGCTCTTGTCTTCTCGCTTTCACTGATGGGCCTGTCGGGTTGCGCGACACGGCACGCCCATCCCCACCAACGACATCTGGGTTGCCGCGCACGCGATGGAGTCGGGCGCCGAGCCGCTCTCCTACGACGCCCATCGCGGCTGCGTCGAAGGGCTCGCCTGGACGCGCCTGTCTCACGGAGGAGGCCTGAGCTCCTCCTGGAACAGGCGCCGCCGCTTGACCGTCCCCCTGGAGCGGTGGTTGCCTCAAGCTCGATGACTCGCTTCGCCCTCACCCCCGTTGTCTGCGCTCTGCTCGCGACTGCCTGCATTGACTCCCCCGCCCTGCCTGCCCTCGACGCCGGCGCGACAGCCTGCGATCCCCTCGCCGACGCCTGCAGCCCCGAAGAGGCCTGCCAGCGGGTGGAGGCCGGCACCTTCGCTTGTGGCCCCGCGGGCGTCGCCGGTGACCAGGAGGCCTGCTCAAGCAGCGCGCCCTGCGAGCGCGGCTTCATCTGCGCCAGCCCTCCCGACGGCGACCAGCAGCTGTGCCTGGGGCTTTGTAGAGAAGACTCCGACTGCCCGCAGCAGGCGGGCCTCGAGCAGTGCACCCTCGCCTTCCAGCAAGGTGGAGACCCCGCGCTCTGCCAGAGGATGCGCCCGTGCGAGCCGCTGATCGTCCCGGTCTCCTGTGCGCCGTGGGAGAAATGCTCTCTGGCCCGGCTGCCCGGACCCTTCGTGTGCCTTCCCTCGGGGACGCTGGGGGACTACGCGGTCTGCGCGCGCGAGGCGGACTGCGCGCCTGGCTTCGCCTGCGTCCGCTACGGCGACACGTCGACGATGCGCTGCGCGAGCTTCTGCGCCGCAGACCTCGACTGCCCACAGGCCGGGGGGCTCGAGCTGTGTCTGCGCCGCAACCAGCCAGATCAACCGCCCATCCTCTGCGAGAGAGCGACGCGCTGCACCCCCTCGGCCCACCAGTGCCCTGGCGGCGAGGCCTGCTACCCCTATCGCACCTCGTCATCCGAACTCTCGTCGGTGGAGGGCATCTGCCGCACGGCGGGGAGCCGGGCCCAGGGAGAGTCGTGCGCCTCTTTGAACGAGTGCGCCAAGGGGCTCGCCTGCGTGGAGCCGCTGCCCGGGGCGGGGGCGACCTGCCGGGCCATCTGCTCGCTCGACGGGACGGTGCGCTGCCCAGCCGGCCAGGGGTGCATGCCCATCACCCGGAACTTCGGGGCCTGCACCTGAGGCGTCCCC
>JACRCT010000264.1 GCA_016218885.1 Deltaproteobacteria bacterium
CGCGCTTCTCGGAAGTCTCGCCATCGGAGTGGATGAAGGTGGTCTTGGAGAACTTGAGCGGCGTCTCCTGGTCGTCGGGGCCCGCTATCGTCTTGGGCACGTTCGCGTTCGTGTTGGGCGCCGCCGTGTCCGAAGAGATCCTCTTCCGTGGGTTGGTCCAGGGCTGGCTCGCGCGACTGCTGGGCCGCTCGGTCGTCAGCGTGGTGTCTGCGATCGTGGTAACGAGCGCCCTTTGGGCCCTGATTCACATGTTCAACACCACTTCGGCGTCGTGGAAGCTGGCGCAGATCTTCCTGATCGGCTTGGCGCTCGGAGAACTGGCGCGACGCTACAGCGTTGAGGCGAGCATCTGCGCCCACGTCACGCTCAATGTAACGGTCACGGTCATCGGGCTGGCCACGTAGTGTCGCCGGCGGCCGCCGCAGCGGTCCACTTCCACCTGGCAGGAACCACCGGAGCCACAGGCCATCGAGAACGTGGGTTCCTTGGGGGAGCTTCCCGAGCTGGTTTTGCCTTCTTCCGCGCCAACACAAACCCTGGATGCGGAGCCGACCTCCGGCGCGGCGAAGAGGTTGTTGCTTCGATGGGCCGTGCTCGTCATCGCTTTGATGAGCTCGATCCTCCTCCTTCAGTATCTGTTGCAGCGCAGCCCTCACTGAGTTACCCAGCACCGACTCCCGTCCGTCTGCGGCGCACCGTCAGCGTCACGTGGTCCCCACCTCGCCACGGATGCGGGCGATGACCTCGTTGAGTCTGCGCGGCGGGGGCGGGCACCTCATCGACTTTCAGGACCTGGTCGCCAGGGCGGATCCCCGCCTCGCGAGCCGGGCCGCCTTCGAACACCTCGTGATCACCATGACCACTTCCCGACAGCCCAGCCTCATTCCGCGCTCGAGGAACGGCGGCGAGGGCCTGGCCATCCTGCTTTCGGCCCTCGGCTTCCGTCGGTAGCGGTGCAGTGGAGGTGTAGATTGAGGCCATGTCACGGGATGCCAAGGAGCTGGAACGACTTGCTCGAGAGCTGGCTGCGCTGACACCCGAGGAGCGCGCGAAGGTGCTTGCGGTCGCCGAGCGCGCCGATAGGTTCCCGGCCCCGCCTCGTGGCTGGCGGCCGAAGGTGCTTTCGGGAAGCACGCACTGGGACGGCGGCCCTCTCACCCGCGAAGACCTCTACAACGACGATGGCCGCTGAGCCTATCTTCCTCGACACGAGCTTCCTCGTCGCCGCGATGATCGATGCTCATCCGGGCCACGCCGCCTCCCTCGCATTTCTTGGGGAGCTGTCGGCAGGCCGCTTCAGTGGGCGCAGGTAGGGGCGGGAGGGACTCTCCGATGAAGCTTCCGAAATGAGGAGCGTCTCTCCCGTCGGGCTTCGCAGCACCTGGTAGGAGCCGGTATGCAGCGGGCAGGCTGTCCGTGCCTCAGCCTCGAAACTCACGCCGCGCCGGCATATCAACTGCGTGCTGCTCCCCAACAGAGGGCTTGGTGGAAACCAATGATGAAGCGCAGGCGGCTCGCTAGAACTTCACCACCGCCCGCGGGATGGCCAGCACCGACTCCCGTCCGTCGCGGCGCACCGTCAGCGTCACCGTGGTCCCCACCTCGCCACGGATACGGGCGATGACCTCGTTGAGCTGGCCGCCGGGAGCGGGCGCCCCGTCGACCTTCAGGACCTGGTCGCCAGGGCGGATGCCCGCCTCACGAGCCGGGCCGCCCTCGAACACCTCGTGGATCACCACGACCCCGTCGCGATTGCCCAAGGTCATGCCCACGCCCGCGAACTCGCGCTCTCCCTCGTCGCGCCGCGAGCCGGGGGCGAGGCGCACCTCGACGTTGGAGACCTCCGCGCCGGAGGAGGCGCTGGCGAAGGCCGGGCCCTTCTGCTGCCAGCCCTCCTTGGCAGCGAACAAATGTACCCGCTCGCCCGGAGCGACTCCGGTGAGGGTGAAGGCGCCCTTCTCGTCCGAGAGCGCGAAGGCGCCCGAGGCTACCGGGGCGGCGCGCCCGTAGGCGAAGAGCATGTTGGGGCTGGTCGCCACCCTCACCCCGGGCACGCCGACGCCCTGGGGATCGATGGTGCGCCCTCTCACGGTCGCCCCTTGGGTCAAGATGACCCTCACCTTGGGCCCCGGAGGGCCGGAGCGCACCTCGACGCCGGGGACGGTGGCATTGCCGTAGCCCGGCGCGCCCACCTTGAGGCCGTAGCGTCCCGGGGCGAGCGGCATCCGGAACTCGCCGATGGACGAGAGGAAGCGCTGCGAGCGAGGGCGCCCGGACTCCAGCTGCTGCGGCTCGGCATAGACCACGAAGTCGGGCACGGGCGCTCCGCGATCGCCGACGACGATCCCCACCAGCTCTGCGCTTCCAAGGGCGAGCACCAGGTCGCGCGTCCCGGGCGCAACCCCCGCTCGCTCGGCGCGCCCCCGAGGAGCGGACGCGGAGACTGCAAAGCGGCTCCCGGCCAGTCTGCCCAGCTCGAAGGTCCCATCGGCGCGGCTGGTCCCAGCAGGCGACTCGGGAGCGGCGCTCCCATCGGGCCGCACGGCAATGGCCGCCCCGGCGACCGGCTTTCCCGCGGCGTCGACGACCCGCCCGGCGATGGTTCCAGAGCCCAGCTGAAGGTCCACCTGCACCTGCGCGCCCTCGGCGAGGCGCACGCCTCCGGCTTCGGCCCTTCCCGTCGGGCAGGCGGCGAAGACGAGGTAGACCGCCTGCGGCACGCCCGCGAGCCAGTACTGCCCTCCGGGGCCGGTCGAGCCCTGGGCGGTGATGCGGCCGTGCACGGTGTCGAAGGCTTGCACCTGGCATTGGGACACTCCAGCTCCCTCGGCGTCACGGACCTGGCCGAAGAGCGTGCCTCCCTGGCCCAGCTGCAGGTTGGCCTCATGCTCTTCGCTGGCACCGAGGTCGAACTCCTCGGTACGGGCTTCGGCATACCCCGCGGCGCGCGCGAGCAACTCCAGCCGCCCGGGCGGGACGTTGCCCGAGAAGGCGCCGTCCTCCGCGGTCACCGCCACCGGGGCCAGGGACGACAGACGCGAAGCGAACCCGTAGCGCGCCGAAAGCACCTCGGCGAAGGGCACCGGCTTTCCCTGGTTGTCGGTGACGCGGCCGAAGACCCGTCCCGCCCGCTCGAGGTGGACATCGGCGCCGGTGCGCTCGCGGCCCCGCACCAGCTCGACCTCGGAGCTGCGGGGCACGTATCCCTCGGCGAAGGCCTGGAGGGTGAGCAGCCCGCCCGGCAGGCCAGTGAGCCGAAAGCGCCCCTGCTCGTCGCTGGTCGCTCCAGAGGCGCCCGCGGTGACGGTGGCCGCAGGGATGGGCCGGCCATCACGCTGATCGCGGACCACGCCGGAGAGCGCTGCGCCCACCTCCAGCACCAACACGAGATCCCGCAGCTCCTCGCCCCCGGCGAGCGGCACCGGCCCGACCGGCTCGCTGGCCAACAGCCCTGAAGAGGCGTCGAGCCTGTACTCGCCAGCATCGAGGTCCGCGAGGCGCCAGGTCCCGTCCGCGCCCGACTGGGTCGCGCGGCTGACGGGGCCGTGGGCGGTGACCGCCGCGCGCGCCACGGCCTTGCCGGCCCCATCCACCACGCTCCCGACGATGGAGCCTCGCTGCGGCGCCAGCACCTTGCTGAACGCCGGAGCCTGCCGGCGGGAGGCGTCGCGGCCTTCTGCGAACGAAGCAGCCTCGCTTCCCTCGCGGTCCCCTGCCCCTGCTTCCCCACCTCGCACCACGACGACGGCGGCGCCGGCGAGCATGCCGAAGAGGGCCAGCGAGAGCAGCACCCTTCGGGTCATGGGGCGTTGCCACCAGGCCCCTTGGAGGCCGCTGCCAGGCTGGCGAGCTCCTGCTCGGCATGCTCGGCACGTTGCCGCGCGGAGCGCTCCAGCGCGGAGAGGGTCTCCACGTCGCGCTCCAGGCGCCGGGCGCGGGCGCGGGTGGCCTCGAGCTCCTCCCCGAGCTCGCGCTCCCGCTCGCTGTGGCCGGGACCCGGTGCGCCAACGGAGCGTCGCGCCTGCGCGCGGGCCTCTTCGAGCTCCTCCTCGGCAAGGCGCAGGCGGGCGACGAGCTCCCCGGAGCGTCCGGCAACCACCATGAGCGGTGCCACCGGCAACAGGACGATCGTCTCCGCCCCCAGCGCACCGGACGGCCCCTTTCCGGCCACGGCGAGCCAATAGCCCGGCTCCTCGTCTCCCATCAGCGTGGCGTCCACCGCGGTCTCGAGCTCGAGGGTGCCGGCGGGGGTGAGGCGATAGCCGGCGACGGCCACCTGGGAAGCGACCTCCACGCAGGCGAAGCGCGCCTGGAGGGCGGCGAGCAGCTCACCCCAGGTCGGGGCCGCCTCGCGCGGCTCCTCTCCGCCGAGGGCGGCGAGGCTGGCGCCGGCGGGGTTGCGCAGCCCGAGCGCGACGTGTCCCTCGGGGCTCATCAGGCGCACGAGGAGGTCGAGCGCGGCGGGCGCACGCAGCAGGGGCGCGGCGTCAGCGACGAGCACGAGATCGAAGGGGCCGCCCTGGACGTCCTCCAGCCGGCCGGCCAGGAAGCGCAGGTCCGGGACCGAGGCCTGCTCGCGTCGCGCGGCATCGACCGCGGCAGGAGCCGAATCGAGGGCCAAGACCGAGCGTGCGCCGTGCGACCTGAGCCAGGCGGCGCTGCGCCCGACGGTGGAGGCGGCGGCGCCGATCTCCAGGACGCGCCGGCCGGCAAGCAGCGGCTCGAGGAAGGCGTAGCGAGGGAGGACCTCGCCGGCGCCGAGGGGCTGATAGGGCAGAGCGGAGGTCACGATCGCCTCGCAGGTGGAGCGGGGATTATAGGCGCGCATCGTTTCGAGCGCGGACAAAGCGCCAGCCCATCGCCCGCCTGCCGTTTCGCCGCCCCCAATGGCCTCTGCTATGGTCTGCGGCCGCGCACGCCGCCCAAAGCGTGCCGGGCTACTCACCGCAGGAGGCACGACGTGAACCGCTTCGCAATCGCCATGGCATTCGCAGTCCTGGCCCTCTCAGCGGGTAAGGCGGAGGCAGCCGATGGGTCGATCAGCTCGGGGCCGGCATCGGTGGGCTCGAGCAGCACCTCCGGCTGGGTGCTCAACGGCAGCAACCTCGGCGTCGGGCGCAACGCCTTCCTGGCAGAGGTCGGCTGGCCCGGCCTCAACCTGACCCTGCTGCACGGGCAGAGCGATCGGCTCGACATCGGCGGGACCTTCAGCTTCACCTACGGGCTCGAGGGCGTGCCCGACATCGCCCCCGGCATGAAGCTCAACGCGGTGCTCCGGCTCAACCTCGCCGACACTCCCAAGTACAACGTCGGGCTGAGGGTCAGCCCTGGCGTCGTGACCTACTTCCCCACCCGCGGCGTGTATCGCTGGTACTTCAACGGGTGGCACGACAGCAACGTGATGTTCGGCCTGCAGATCCCCGTCGAGCTGGTGACGGGCATCCTGGTGACCAGCTCCCTTTCCATCAACCTCGGCATCTCCATGCCGATGACCCTCTTCTTCGTGCCCGACTTCTCCTTCCTGTTCCCCGTGCAGCCCGGGTTCGGCATCGAGTACAAGGTCGACTCCTCGCTGACCATCACCTTCGACAACCGCTTCGGCCCCAGCATCTTCATGGTCCCCGGCGGCAGCGAGGCGCACTTCGGCTTCCGCTCGCTGGTGGGCATCGCCTTCAAGTTCTAGCCCGTGAGCTGCAGCGATAGCGCGTTGGGGGAAGGCCCCAGGGAAGGCCCTCACCCGGCGGGCTTACTGACGTAAGCCCGCCGACCTCTCCCAGACGGGTCGGGCCGAGGAAGGCTCTGCTCCTCTGCTCCCGCTGCCAGCCTGGGGCGCCAACTTCAGTGGCTATCTGCTCGGCCAGCGTCTGCAAGTGGTCAGAGAGGTCAACAATTCCTGGAGCTCAGTCGGCGCCAGGCTCGAGACCTCAGCTTCTCGTGCGGGAGTCCATTCGATGCCCAAGACGCGGCAAGTCGCTTCAACTGCCAAGCGCAGACCCTCGGCTCTGCCCTCGGCTCTGCCCTCGGCTCTGCCCTCGCGCAGCCCCTCGGCTTTCTGTGCCGCCATCTCGAGCTTGTAAGCGACCGCGGCCCGCATTCGGGACTCGACCAGCTCCTGGACGGCCGGGTCCGACGAGAGGGTGTCGAGCGCCGTCTTCGCCTTCGCTATCACGGGATTCTCCTTGGCGAGCACCTCTGGTCCTCCTCCGAGCGCGCGGCCAAGAACTGGCCCCACTCGACGAGCGGCCACTCGCTCGCCTCACCTTCTGTTCGCTTCGCCAACGGCGGCAGCTTGGGCA
Source organism: Deltaproteobacteria bacterium (assembly GCA_016218885.1). Classification (GTDB taxonomy): domain Bacteria; phylum Myxococcota; class Myxococcia; order Myxococcales; family UBA5297; genus JACRCT01. Next base: position 6,297 of record JACRCT010000264.1, read on the forward strand.
GCTCAACGGTATGGATCTCGATCGCGTCCGAGAACCGCTCGTGCGAGCGGTCTTCGCTGACATGGAAGGTGCAGTGGAAGCGGTCGGCCTGCCACTGGCGGTAGTCGAGGATGAGGATGCTCACGCAGCTCTTCAGGTCGCTGTACTCCTGCCCGGGATGCAGATTGGCGGAGTACATCCGAGCGAGGTAGTAGAGCTCGTGACGAGAAGGTGAGCTGCTTGGTCGACTGCATCTCCACGTCGACGTGTCGTCCGTCTTCGAGGCGAACGTGGATGTCGAGGACGATGCCCTTGTCGGCGACCGCGTCCTTGGACACCTCCGGGTTGAGCACCTCCAGCTCGCTGATGGGCGAGGTCGGGCGCAACACCGCCGTGAGCAGCGAAAGGAGCAAGTCGCGGTTCCTCGGATGAGCGAAGAGGAGCTTGAAGACCACGTCGAGCTTGGGATCGAGCCGGGCGAACATGATGCCCGGCAGAGTATCGCTTCCAAATCCGGGATGCAGCCCGCCACCGCCCGCCCGATCGCCCAATCTTGGGCTTCAGGTCGTTGGCATCAGCGCCACCTTGGGCGTCGCCGGCTTCATCGACCCCACCACCACCAGCGCCGCCCCATTCCAGCCGGTGAGGCAGGACTTCAGGGATGGCCGTCACCCGGCGGGCTTATTGACGTAAGCCCGCCGACCTCTCCCAGACGGGTCGGGAGAACGCTTCGCGTCGCCCGACCCTGGGAGAGGTTGGGTTGCGTAGCTGGAGCCCACAGGTCCATGCCGGTGACAGGTTGGCGAACAAAGGACCGAGCTGTTACGTGGTCTTCTGCACCGCGCACGCGGAGCACGCGGTCGAGGCCTTCGATGCCGAGGCCCTCGACTACCTGCTCAAGCCCGTGGAGGCGGAGCGGCTGGAGAAGGCCCTGCAGCGGGATCGTCCTGCTGGATCCCCATCAGATCAGCCACGCCGTGCTCGACGGCGAGCTGGTGCCCTCGCCACGAACCGGGGCGATGTCCTCACCGATCTGTCGCTCCAGGAGCTGGAGGGCAGGCTCCCCTCCAGCTTCATGCGCGTCCACCGGCGGGCGCTGCTCAACCTCGAGCGGATGGCGCGCCTGGAGCCGACCGAGACCGGCGAGTTCTTGGCCCGCACCGCCCGGGGCGACGGAGTCCAGGTCTCACGCCAGGCGGCGCGCCAGCTGCGGCGCAGGCTCGGGCTGCGCAGACCAGCGGAAGAGAGGGAAGAGGACGACGACGAGGAGTGGGGCGGGGAGGGGTAGGCCGGCCCCGTGCCGATGGATCAGGCGATGATCGATGGTAGCGTGCCGCAATGGCTTGGCTAACGTGCACCGTCGTCGGGCTCGTACTGCTGGTGGCGTTCGTCCTCTTCCTGGTCCGAGGAGCCCGCAGCGCCGTGGCGCCGCTGGACCCAGCCATGAAGGCCGTTCTCTTCTCTCCCGCGCATCTGCGCGAGCTCGCCGCCTGCCTGGCCCGGCTCAAGAGCGAGGTCCTCGACGCCAGGCCGCTCGCGCAGGCCTCCGGCGGCGAGCCGGGCGAAGGAGCGGAGACTCGAGCCGAAGCGGTGTCTTCGCAAGGGGTGGGCGTCCGCTACTCCGTTCGGCGTGAAGGGTTCATCTTCCAGCACGCCATCACGTTAGCGCCTGGCGCAGAGTACTCCGGTCACCCCGAGGTCACGACGGGCTGGATGGGCCTCATCCGCCGGGTGCTGGGGGTCGAGGATGCGTTGTGCTCGGCCGAAGCTGGCACTGTCCTCCTGCGGATGAACGAAGCCAGGCAGCGGGCCTATGCTGCTGCCGCCCCCCGCCTACCCGCCGAAGGCGAGGAGATCGATTGGAGCGCGATCGTCGAGAACCGGCTGCCGAGCGCGGAAGGCCGGCCCCCAGCGCCGCTTCAGCCTGGGCCCGCAGCGGTGAGCCGCGATGAGCTGCAGCAGCGCCTTCAACAGCTGGCCGACCAGCCGCCGCCAGAGGCCCTCCTCGCAACCTGCTACCGGGTTGCCTCGCCTCCGGCGCGCGCCGAGTACGTCTGTCCGAAATGCGGGGCGAGGACACTCTACGTGAAGGGCCTGGCCAAGACCGTGGAGTGGGACATCCCCGCCGCCCGCCGGCTCATGTCCCAGATCGGCGGAGTCTCGGTCGAGCTCGACGAGTCTCAATTCTGCAAGACGTGCAGCCCCTCGGCCGAGCGCCCGCAGCTGGGGCTGCTGATTGCGCTCAAGGGCGAGCCGGCCCCGCGACGGGTCGAGCCGATCGAGAGCGAGGACCTCGAGATTCTGCGCTCCTTCCTGCAAGGCGAAGGCTTCCCACGCCGGCCTCGCCGGCCCGGCCGCGAGGAGAGCATCGCCCGGCTCCAGAGACTGCTGGCGCTGGCGAAGCCATGAATCCGGCCCGCCCGGCGCGCTCCTGCCTGCCCAGCGCGGCTGTGCTCGAGCTGACCTACCGCTGCAACCACCGGTGCCTGTTCTGCTGCTGCCCCTGGGAGGCGGCGGACGGAGGCTTCGAGCGGGGCGCCGAGCTGTCCCTGACCGACTGGAAGGAGTGCGTGGACCGGCTCCTTGTCTCCGGGGTGACTAGCTTCACCTTCAGCGGCGGGGAGTCGACCCTCTTCGGCGGGCTCTCGGAGCTGATCGAGTTCGCGGCCTCCCGTGCCGCCGAGCACGTGGAGACCGTCGGCGAAGGGCTGGTCATGCGCGCTGGGCCGCCCCGGCTGTTCCTGCTGACCAACGGCCGGGAGCTCAGTGACGACCTCCTCCAGCTCTGCCGGGAGCGCGAGGTCCACCTGAGCCTGAGCCTCCCGGGAATGGCGAGCTATCGCGAGCTGACCGGCTCAGACACCGACCCCCAGCGCGTCCTCGGTTGGCTCCGACGAGCACACGAGCTCGGCGTGCGGACGACCGCGAACGTCACGGTGACGAGGCCCAACCTCGCCGAGCTGGAGCGGACCCTCGGGGAGGCGCTGTGCGCGGGAGCGGACTTCCTGCTCCTGAACCGCTTCTTGCCTGGCGGCCGCGGGCTCGCGATGGCCGAGGAGCTTGCTCTTGGCCCCGAGGAGATCGTGCAGATGCTCCAGGTGGCGGAGTCGGTCCTGCGGCGCGCGAGACGGCGGGGGGGCACCGGCACCGAGGTTCCGCTCTGCCTCGCGGCCGGACTGGACCTCGAGTTCCTGCAGCTCAGCTCCCGTTGCGCCGC
>JACRCT010000265.1 GCA_016218885.1 Deltaproteobacteria bacterium
CGTGCCCGCGGCGAGCAGGCTCGGCGCGCGAGCGAGGCCCAGGCGTACGCCCTGGAGCGCCGCATCCGAGCCGAGGGCGATGCGCGGCGCTTCGCCGAGCAGGCGCTCGCCAGCCGTGCCGCACCCGAGCTGACGGGGTACCGGCTGTACCTCGAGACCGTGGAGCAGGGCATGGCGGGGATGAGGAAGATCGTCGCCTCGCCGCGCGCCAACCGCGGCGGCTACCACTTGTGGCTCTTCGCGCCCGACTCGCCGCCCGCGCTCGCGCCCGAGCCACCCGGCAGGGGTCCAGGCCTCAAGCCCGCCGCCAAGTCGTCTTCGGAGAGATAGATGCGTCGAATGCCCATCGTCATCGCCGCGCTGGCGGTCCTGGCCGTCGCCCTGGCCACCTCGTTCGTCGCCGTGGACGAGACCGAGATCGTGGTCGTCACCCAGTTCGGGCGGCCGATCCGCGTCGTCGAGACTGCGGGCCTGACCTTCAAGTGGCCCGACCCCATCCAGTCGGCGCTGCGCCTGGACCGACGGCTCCAACCGCTCGATCAGCCCTTGAGCGAGTTCTTGACCTCCGACAAGAAGAACCTCGTGGTGGGCAGCTTCGTGGTTTGGCGCATCGCCGACCCCAAGCGCTTCATCCAGAGCGTGCGCGACCGCTCCGCCGCGCAGCAGCGCATCTTGGACCTGCTCAGCTCGGAGCTGGGCACGGTCATCGGCACCTATCCGCTCTCCGCCATCCTCACCACCGAGGCCTCCCAGTCGAAGCTCGCGGAGATCGCCCAGCGGGTGGGGCAGGCAGTGGCCCCCACCGCGCTCGCCGAGTTCGGGGTGAAGGTCGAGGACGTGCGCATCCGGCGCCTGAGCTTCCCCGAGCAGAACCTGCTCGCGGTCTACAGCCGCATGCGCGCCGAGCGTGAGCGCATCGCCAAGAAGTACCGCGCCGAGGGTGAGGAGGAGGCGGCCAAGATCAAGACCGAGACCGATCGCGTGGTGCGCCAGCTGCTGGCCGAGGCCTATCGCGACGCCGAGGTCGAGCGCGGCCGCGGCGACGCCGAGTCGATTCGCACCTATGCCGAGGCCTTCGAGCGCGATCCCGCCTTCTACAAGATGACGCGCACGCTGGAGGCCTACCGCAAGCTGCTCGACAAGAACACGACCCTGGTTCTCTCCGCCGACTCGCCGCTGTTCCGCTACCTCGAGACGCCGCCGGAGGCGAGGTGAACAGCGACCTGCGCCGGGCCATCGAGCCGGCCAAGCGGGTGGGGGGCCTGCTGCTGCTGGCCGCGGCGGCGCTATGGCTGGCGAGCGGGCTCTACTCGGTCAAGCCGGAGCAGCGCGGCGTGGTGCGCCGCTTCGGGCAGGTCGTGGACGACGGCGTGCCGCCGGGCATCCACTACCACTGGCCCTGGCCGGTCGAGGGGGTGGAGCGCCCGGCGGTCACCGAGATCCGCTCGCTCAGCGTCTCCTTCGGGGCCCAGGGCACGCCCCAGGGCGCGGCGGGCTCGAAGCGCGACGAGGTGCTCCTCACCGGCGACGAAAACGTGGTCCTGGGCACGGTGCTGCTGCAGTACACGATCAAGGCGCCGCGCCAGTACCTCTTCGCCACCGCGTCTCCCGAGGAGATGCTCACTCGCATCGCGCAGGAGGCGACGGTGGCGCGGGTGGCGCAGCGCACGGTCGACGACGTGCTCACCTCGGGCCGGCAGTCGTTGCAGGTGGACCTGAAGCTGGACATCCAGGAGCGGGTCGACGCCTGGGATCTGGGCGTGCGCCTGACGGCGGTGCAGATCCAGAGCATCGAGCCTCCGCCGGAGGTGGCGGCGGCGTTCAAGGACGTGGGGGCGGCGCGCGAGGACAAGCAGAAGCACATGCAGGAAGCCGAGGGCGACCGCAACCGCCGGCTCCCTGAGGCGCGCGCAGAGGCGCTACGGCAGCGCAGCCAGGCCAGCGCCTATGCCCAGGAGCGCAGCAGCGCGGCCCGCGGCGAGGCGGACCGGTTCCTGAGCGCGTGGGCGGCCTACAAGGACTCGAAGTCGGTCACCTCGCGGCGGCTCTACCTGGAAGCGATGGAGCAGGTCCTCGGCCAGGTGAGCAAGATCATCGTCAACCCCGACGCCGAGCGGAACGTGCGGGCGGTGCCGTGAGCCCAGGAGCCAGGGTTGGCAGCTAGGCGAGTCCCCTCTTTCCGGAACGGCCAGCGCTGCATTCACTGGGCTTCGAGATTGAGGCGGGCCTCCTTCGGGGCGCCCTCCAACTCAGGCTGCAACGGAAGGACGATATCCAGACGACCGCCCGCGCCAGGCTCAAGCTGAACACGGGCATCCCGGAGGACCTCCTCTGAAGTGAGGAAGCCCTCGTTCGCCAAGGCGCTCACACTCGCCGGCCAGACGCCGTAGGCAGCCCGAAAGGACTTCGCCGCCCCGGCAATGACGATGAGGTCCAACCGTAGAGTGCCGACCTCGGCGCGCTGGGCGTACCGCAAGTAGTCCGCCGGCTTAGGCAGCTCGCTTGCGACCAGGAGCCGGCCACCTACTTCGGCGGCGTGCGCCTCGAAAGCGGCATCTCGTTCAGGGCCTCTTAGTGCTGCGTTGGTGACGAGTCTGTCGTAGATGGCTTGTCGGTCCCTCCATAGCGCGCGGTTTAGGAGGCGGCGCCCCCAGGTCTTCTCGTCCATCACGGGATTGCCCCATCCCTTTGCCATGAGCTTCGGACGGTCGCGAAGCCGACTTCGAAAGCTCTCGCCGAGCTGTGGCCCGAGAAAGGACAGTTGGACCTGGACGGCTTCCTCTCGCATAGTCACTTCGAAGCCAGGGACTGCATTGCGGACTTGCCTGAGTCGCGCCATGGAATCCGGCCTCTGATTCTCCGGTAGAGCTGCGAGTGCTGCAGCGCAGGCTGGTCCCAGTCTTTCGATGATGAGGACGCCTATCAGGTGACCAATGAGTCCGCCGGACACAGCCGAATCTCGGGCGAGAGCAAGCCCGTCGAGGCAGTCTCTCGCGGCCTCGGCAGTGTTGCCTTCCGCAAGAGACTTCCGCACACGGATTCCGGTGAGCCACGCGCCGAATTGGTAATCGAGCCAGGAGACACCAGGAGCAGGGTCGAAAGCATCGTCTGCGGAAGCGAGGTCAGCCGACTCGGCATGGGTGGCGAGCAGCACCCCGTCGAGGTCGTCCTTCAATTCGATCAACACGCGAGAGTAGCAATTGGGGAGATCGCTGAGCGGCCGTTCTCCTCCGAGGACCTCTCGTAGCGCTGCAGTCGAGGACTCGTCATTCGCGTCGGTTTTTCGTGCGCGACCGAGGGAAGGTAAATGCTTCCCGAGCGCTTGGCCGAGGCTTCCTGGTTCTCCTCTATCGACATGCAGCGGACGAGTCTTTGGGGCTCCGACGATTGAGTTCGCGTCCCGAACGAGTCGGTCCTCCAAATCTCCTACCCTCAAGCGGAATCCGACGTACAAGGCTCCAGCTACTGCCACGAAAGTTGCGAGGAAGGCGATCATTCCTTTTGATCCGCTTAGACGCATGGCAGGAGACTACTCCTGACGCGGCTCCAGTCGAATTGAATAGGCAAGAACGCCCCGGGTCTGTGGAGCCCGCGGCGGGCCTGCGTCGCAAAGTTTCATGCCGACCTAGCGCTTCGAAGGGACTCTCGAGGATGCTGGTGAACGGCCATCCAATGCGCACCCAGGTTGATGCGAGCGAACGTGCTCGGTCAAAGGGCGGTGCTCTTGCCCTCGAAGAACTGCGCCGCGATGGCGGTCCACTCGCGAGAGTGGGTCAAGATGAGACCGTGATCGGCGTCCAGGCGGCGAACCGCGACGTCGACCCCCCGCGCCCTCAGCGCTCGCGCCTCGGACTCGATGAACTCGAAAGAGACGCGCTGGTCGCTGCGGCCGGAGATGGCGAGCAGGTGCCCACCCCCGGTGTCGCCGAGGCCCGACAGCAGCACCGCCTTCGCGAAGAGCGGCGAGTAGCGCGTTCCTTGGAGCGAGCCGTTGCTCAGCCCCACCAGGAACACGCGCGAGCGGTCGACCTCGGGCGGGAGCGCGGCGAGAGCCCCCTTCACCACCGCCTCACCCCGCGGGCTGCCCCAGCCGCCCACGTCATCGAGCTGGGGGGCGACGACGACGTACCCCGGAAGGCCGGTCGCGATGACCTCCATGTACGGGGTGAGGAGCCCTCCAAAGCCGTGCAAGAAGACCACGCACGGAGCGCGCGCGGCGCCTGGCGGAACCCGCACCAGGGTGCGCACCGTCTCTCGAGTGCTCCAGAGCAGCAGCGGATTGGGCAATCCGCCTTCGACGTCAGCCTGTGACTCGTAGGCCTCCCTGAACGTGTTGTGGAAGGAGGCATGCTTGGAGTCGCCCACGACGCCTGCCAGGTGCGACAGCTCGAGGCCGGCGAAGACAGCCTCGGACTCGGGCGCGAGGTGCGACCACCAAGGTGCGCGCCCACAGTCCCGGTTCTCGCAGTAACGCCAGCCCTTGGGCATCGTCCCCGACAGCCGCCAACCGACGAAGGCGAGCTCGGCGACCAGCAGCGCGGCAGCAGGCTTGAACCGCGCCGCTGCGAGAAGCCCGAAGGTCGGACACAAGCTGGCGAGCGCGACGCCGGCCAGCGTCAGCCCGTTGGCTTTCAGGTACACGGCCGCGGCCAACAACGATCCCGTGGCAATCGTCAGGCATGCGAGGCGCCATGCAGCCTTGAGCAGTCGCGAGCGAAGGGATGGCTGCGAGGATCCGAGCATGAGGCGAGTCACATGAACCCGGGACCAACGTCTCTCCCCGGGTGATAGAGCGGCCGAGGGTACATCCCCAAGTCGCTGCCTTCCTAGCTCGCCTTCCGAAGCTCGCGGGAAGCCTTCCTGAGCACCTGAGGGCTGGTAGGGCAATGGGAGTCGGCGAGGAGGCGCCGGTTGTCGACGAGGCGACGCTGTGTTGCAGAGGCGAGCCCCGACCCCTCGGGAAGATCGCCATGCTGGGCCGGGTAACGTAGTCTGCGCGCGTTTCTCGCCACCGGCGGACAGCCAGGCTGGCGAAGCTCGTACCGGGGAGGGCACCGATGGCTCTGAAGCGATACGTCTGCCTGCATGGTCACTTCTATCAACCGCCGCGCGAGAACCCCTGGCTCGAGGAGATCGAGGTCCAGGACAGCGCCGCGCCGTTCCACGACTGGAACGAGCGGATCTCTGCCGAGTGCCACGGCCCCAACGCCGCTGCGCGGCTGAAGAGCCCCGAGGGGCGCATCACCGACATCGTCAACAACTACCTCCACCTCTCATACAACTGCGGCCCGACCCTCCTCTCGTGGCTCGAGCGCACCAACCCCGGCGTCTACGCCAAGGTCCTGGAAGCCGACGCCATCAGCTACCGGCGGTGCGGCCACGGCAATGCGATTGCGCAGGCCTACAACCACGCGATCCTTCCGCTGTCCACGCAGCGCGATCGACTCACTCAGATCCGATGGGGCGTCGCCGATTTCCGCCACCGCTTCGGGCGCGACCCGGAGGGCTTCTGGCTCCCCGAGACCGCCGCCAACCTGGCCACGCTGCGCGACCTGGCGAGCGAGGGGATCCTCTTCACGGTGTTGTCGCCCCTGCAGGCCCGGCGAGTGCGTGCACCTGCTGGCGACTGGCAGGACGCCTCGGGCGGTCGCTTCGATCCCACGCGGCCCTACAAGGTGGTGCTCGGCGGCGGGCTGGAGATCGCGGTCTTCTTCTACGACGCCCCCATCGCGCAGCGCTTCGCCTTCGGCGGAGCCGGCACGCTTGGGGAGGAGGTGGTGCAGACGCTCGAGGCGGGCTTCAACCCCGAGCGCGGGCACGACGAGCTGCTGGTCGTGGCCGTCGACGGCGAGACCTTCGGTCACCATCGACGAGGCTTCGACGAGGCGCTGGCGCAGGCGTTTCGGCTGCTCTCGGCGCGCAACGACATCGAGCTGGTCAACCTTGGCCAGGCGCTCAAGCGGATCCCCGCGACCTGGGAAGCCGAGATCCTCGAGGGCTCGAGCTGGAGCTGTGCTCACGGCGTCGAGCGATGGCGCAGCGACTGCGGCTGCAGCAACAGCGGGCAGGCTGGCTGGAAGCAGCATTGGCGAGCGCCGCTGCGCGATGCCCTCGACACGCTGCGCGTCAATCTCTCGGAGATCTTCGAGCGCCACGCGGCCGCGCTCTTGAAAGATCCCTGGGCCGCGCGCGACGCGTACATCGAGCCCATCCTCGACCACGAGCCAGCCGGGGCCGACGCCTTCCTGGAGCGGCACGCGGGCCGTCGCCTCGACGAGGCCGAGACCACCCGCGCTCTGAAGCTGCTCGAGATGCAGCGCCACGCGTTGCTCATGTACACCAGCTGCGCCTGGTTCTTCGCCGAGCTCTCCGGGCTAGAGACCGTGCAGAACCTCAAGTACGCGGCGCGCGCCCTCGAGCTTGCCCGCGAGGTCTCGGGGATCGATCTCGAACCTCTCTTCAAGGACGCTCTGGCGCGGGCGCCCTCCAACCTTCCGCACTATGGCAATGGGGTCGGCGTGTGGGATGCGTGCGTCCGCCCGGCGCGGGTGAGCAAGGAGAGCCTCGCCGCGCAGTTCGCCATCGCCTGGGCAGTCGAAGGCGCAGAGGCGCCGCGCACGCTCGGCTGCTACTCGGCCTCCATCGAGGGAGTGCAGGAGACGGTCGCCGAATCGGCCAGGCTCGCGGTGGGCCGCCTCACGATGGGGAGTCGGCTCGACCGGGAGAAGCTGGAGGTTGGGTTCTGCGTGCTCGGCTCCGGCGGCAGCGACCTTCGCTGCCGGCTGCGGCCATACCTCATGGCGCAGCACTCCGACGCCGAGCGAGCGCTGCTTGGGCCGGGCAAGGCCAGCTCCCTGGAAGAGGTCCGGCGAAAGATGGAGCAGCACTTCCCGGGGACCGATCGCACGCTGCGCGATCTCGGCGCGGACGAGCGTCGTCGGCTGACGATGATCCTGCGCGATCAGGCGATGCGGGAGCAGAGGAGGGTCTTCCTCGACCTTCACGAGACGAACCGCCAACTCCTGGAGCACTTGCGCGACATCGGGGCGCCCGCTCCCGCGCCCTTGCGCGCCGCGTCCGAGGTCGTGCTCTCCGAGCGGCTGCGGGTGCTGAGCGCCGCCCTGGCCGAGGGCAGCGCCGACCGCACCGCGGCATTCGCCGAGCTCGTGGCATTGGTGCAGGAGGCGCAGCGACTCGGGGTGGCGCTCGAGACCAGAGGGCTCGAGCGACTCTTCGAGCAGCTCATTCGGGTTCGGCTGGAGGGGCTCGCCCACGTACATGCACGAGCCGACCGGGTCCTCGAGCTCAAGCAGCTCGTCGACTTCGGCGAGCGGCTCGGCTTGCACCTCAACCTCGCCATGTCCCAGGACTACGTCTGGTCGCTGGTTGCGGCCCCTGACGTACCCATGTTCGACCCCGATACGCTCGAGCGGCTGGCCGCGATTCTCTGGTTCGCTCCGGCAGCGCTGAAGAGCCGCGCCCGCCGCCCGGTTGAAGAGCAGGAGCGCTCGGGCGGGCTCGCCCTTGCCTCGGCGGGGTGAGGCGGCTCGCCGAGGCTTCTACCTCGTCGACGTCGACGAGGTAGCTCCGGTTGGGAAGATCAAGCCGAACGAGCCAGCGGTTGCTGCGCTGGCGCTGCTCCCACGAGGCGTGGAACGTCGCGGAGGAATGCCCGCTGGTTCGAGAGGTGCCGCTCGGAGCGCGGCACCACCAGGGACCGCTTCGAACCGTCCGTGAGCGTCAGAGTGATGACTCCATCCAAGTCGGCGGTGGCAGAGGAGATGTCCTCGCGAGCGAGCTCCTCCATCCCGAGGTTCTCTTGGATGGGCGCGAAGGCTCCAACCCGAGTCTTGAAGAACAGCGCGCGCCGATTGGTCAGCACGGCGAAATGCGCCTTGGCTGTCGCGGCGGAGGCCATGGAGGAGGTCTCGCGGTCGAGGGTGTACGCCTGGTGTTGAACTGCCTCACCTGGCAGTAGAACCTTGGCGACCTCCTCCGCGACGAAGTGGTCGCATCGGGTCTTGAGCTTGGGCGGCCCCAGGCTGACCGAAGTCGCGTCTTCCTTCTCCTTTCGTCGCCGCTGAAACGAGCGCTTGATCAGGCCCACCACGATGGTGGCGCCGATGACGAGCCACAACAGGTACCCGCCCACGTAGTCCCAGGTTGGGATCGTGTAGGGAGGCAGCGGGTTGGGCAACGAGCCCTCCTGCTGGAGCTGGGAGAGGACCGGTTCCTCCGGCAGCGGGAGGTAGGCGTCCTTGCCCTGGATCTTCAGGACGTAGCCATCATCGGTGAGGTAGACGCCCGCGAAGACGTGTTGCGTGGTGGTCTTGAAGGCGAGGCAAAGGCTCTCGCCGTCGGGTCCCTTGGCCGGAACATTCTGGATGCAGGTCAGGCTCTCTGAAGCCCCGAACGCGAACTTGCCCATCCTTTTTCTCCTTCTCGGCGGACGCAGGGCCACTGGTCCGGTTGCTGACGCATGCCCGGCAGCGCACGCTGCGCTCAGAAGCGCTCGCACTCGTTGCCGGCACTCTGATGGACGGAGCGAGCTGCCCGCTGTTGCACGCGGACCGAGTTTTTCCAGGCAGGGGAGCCGTGTGGGCTTCGGGGCTGGTGGGGGGATCTGCATAGCCCGAGCTCGTCGACTTCGACGAGGCCTGCCAGGGCGCGACGGCGGGAGGTCCTTGGCATTCCTAGTGCGTCGACGTCGACGCAGTAGAGCCCGGTCGCGACGGCGGTAGGTCTTGGCAATCCTAGTGCGTCGACGTCGACGCAGTAGAGCCCGGTCGCGAGGCGGTAGGTCTTGGCAATCCCAGTGCGTCGAGGTCGACGCAGTAGAGCCCGGTCGCGGCGGCGGTAGGTCTTGGCAATCCTA
>JACRCT010000237.1 GCA_016218885.1 Deltaproteobacteria bacterium
CGATGATCCGGCTCAGCCAGGCGATCTCCTTCTGCAGCGGCGAGAGCGGCTCGACCGTGGACTGGGTCAGCCGCGCAATCTGGCCGAACTCGGTCCGCATCCCGACAGCGAAGACGACCGCCTTGAGCCTGCCGGTGACGAGCGAGGTGCCGGCCAGGACGAGGTTGGGAGCCCGAGCGGGGTCCTCCTCCGTGGTCGGCTCTGCGTCTCGCCCGCGAGCCGCCGACTCACCGGTGACGGTCGAGTCGTTCACCATCGCACCCCAGCTCTCGATCACCCGGCAGTCGGCGGGGATCTCCTCCCCCTCCTCGATGAGCAGGACATCGCCCGGCACCGCCTCCTCGCTCGGCAGGCGTCGCAGCTCGCCATCTCTGAGCGCGGTGGTCTCTTGGGGCAGCAGCCGCTCGAGGGCCCCGATGGCGTGCTCGGCGCGGTGCTCCTGCCAGAAGGAGAACGCGCCATTGACCAGGATCACCGCGATGATCGCGAAGCCGAGGCGCTCCAGCCCCGAGCCCGGCTGCGCCCCACCGGCGAAGAAGGAGAGGCCGGCGGCGACCCACAGCAGCAGCGCGAAGAAGTGGAAGAAGTCGCGGCGCAGGTGGTTGAGGAGCGGGACGGGCTTGCCGCGCTCTATCCGGTTCGGACCGAACTCGGCATGCCGACGCGCCGCTTCCGCCGAGGTGAGCCCTAGCGGGCTCGTCCTCAGGGCCGAGTAGACCTCGGTGACGGAGAGCCGCTGGATTCGCATGGACTGCCGTTCACTCGTCCGCTTCAGCGAAGCATCTGCACGAGGCGCCTGGCTTGCGAGAGTCCCGTCTCGGCAACGTCGACGCCCTCGCCGACCAGTCCCAGCCCAATGGCGCGGGAGGGGTCCTCCGCCCTTGGGAGCTGGTACCGCGCGCCCCAAGCTCGATCAGGGTTGGGCTCGGCGACTATCTGCCTGGACACCGGGGGCTGAAGCCGGCCTGAAGCCTCCCGGCCATTTGCGCCAAGGCGGCTGACGCCGGCTGGCCCCCGAGACCCAACTGAGAGGAGAACCCACGGCTCCGGGGGCCAACCGGCTTGAGCTGATTTCCCCAACCAGCCTGGCCTGATTGTCCTCAGGCTTGCAACGGGCCGACCACCCCCGGGGAGGCGCCTGCCTTCCCCGACCCCCGGTGGTAGCAAGACGGCCTCACTTTGACAGGGGGTACGAACTTGGTGCGCAAGAGCAGCCTCAGTAGGGAAGTCGAGCCCGTGAAGGCCGTGGTCACCGAGATGAGCCCGGGGAACGTCGAGGCGACGCTCGAAACGAAGGCGGAGGGAAGAGCGGAGATGCTCGTGCGCTACTGCGGCCCGCTGGCCGACCGTCCCAGGCTCTCGGTGCGCTTTGGTGAGCGCCGCGAGGGGCGGGACAGGGTCGAGACCAGAGACGTCCCGATGGTCGGAGCCCAGGGCGAGGCCACGGCAATCATCACTTGCGGTCCGGGCGCTCCCTTGGAAGGCGCCTGCTTCGCGTTCTTCGAGCAGACCGATGCTGCTGAGGGCGAGTGCCGGTGGGACAACGCCGGTCGCTCCCTGGGCTACTACGCCTTCGACGCCCAGACGGGGAAGGTCGAGTCTCGCTAGACAGGTTCGCGTAGAGCTGGCGGCTGCAGGAGGGGGGCAGCCGCCGGCTCTTCCGGAGGTTGCCTACCCGTTGGCCGCCTTCGCTGGCTCCTCGGGCTTCTGGGCGGCCGCGTCCTGCTTGTCGCTCTCGGCGGCCTCGGCCATCTCCCACTCGGCGCCCTTCTTGGCCAAGAGGAAGCAGAGGACCGCCAGGCCCACGAAGGCCACGAGGCTGATCATCTGGCCGGTGAAGCCGGCGTGCCAGGCGATGTCGTTGCAGGTGGCGGCGGTGAAACCCTCCACCGCCTCGCGCGGCGCGGCGCGAGCGCACCACTCGCTGGCAGCCACCAGGACCTGGTTGCCAGCCTTGGAGATCTCGATGGCGTACTTCTCGCCCAGTCCGAGCCAACGGATGAGGGCGCCGGCTTCCGGCAAGCGAGTGACGGCCGAGACGATGCCGATGAGGGCCGCGCCGGCCATCAAGCCCGAGGCGATGAGCGTGCCTTGCTCCGAGCGGGCCTGCTTGATCTCCCGGGTCTTGCCGGTCTTTCCCACCAGCCAGGAGACGAACCCGCCGGCCAGCACGGTGATGTTGATGGCGATGGGCAGGTACATGCCCAGGGCGAAGGCCAGCATCGGCACCCCGGCCATGTAGAGCAGGACCGCGATGAAGCCGCCCAGGGCGTAGAGCAGGATGGGCTGCTCGGCGTTGGACATGAGGCCGTTGACGATGGCGGCCAGCATGTTGGCCTGCGGCGCGGGGAGGACCTCGCTGTTGGAGATGAGATTGCCGGTAGCCTTGTCGACGATGAGGAAGTGGTAGGCGTTGTCCATCACCGGGATGATGAAGGCCACCGACAGAGAGGCGAGGAGGATGCCCAGGAACTTCCAGCGCTGCTGCTGCTTGGGCGTCGAGCCGATCCAGTAGCCGATCTTGAAGTCGCTGATCAGCGCGCCGGAGGTCGAGAGCACGGTGCAGACCGCGGTGCCGATGACCAGGGCGATGAACATGCCCGGCTTGCCCGACAGGCCGACCGTCGACATCACCGCCGCCGCGATGACCAGGGTGATCAGGGTCATGCCCGAGACCGGGTTGGTACCGACGGTGGCGATGGCCTGCGCCGCCACGGGCGTGAAGAGGAAGGACAGCAGGAAGCCGACCAGCATGCCCGCCAGCGCGAAGGTCGCCGACCTGCCGGTGGAGTACTCACCGCTGGAGAGTGAGACCACGAAGAACAGGGCGGCCATGGCCAGCGCCGCCACGCCCTGGATGATGAGGACGTTCTTGGCGTTCATGTCCTGCTGGGTGCGCTCGACGTCGCCCTCGACCTTCTTGCCGCCGTTGCTCTTTAAGCCCATCGAGACCGAGCCGGCGATGATCTTGCCCATGCGGACCATGCCGATCAGCCCCGAGACGGCGATGGCGCCGATGCCGATGGGCTTGACGAACTTGGCGAAGATCTGCGCCGCGCTCATCTGGGCGATGTGGTAGGTCTGCCCGGCGTAGGAGAAGGACTCGACCTGCGAGCCGAAGAGGTAGACCAGCGGCACCATCACCAGGTAGGCGAGCACGCTGCCCGCGGCGATGACCGCGGCATAGCGCAGGCCGATGATGTAGCCCAAGCCGAAGAGGGCGGCGACGCTGTCCCAGGAGAGCTCGATGCGCGCCGCGGAGAGCTTCTTGCCCCAGTTGTCGCCAAGCAGGGCGTTGGTGCTGATCTTCTCGTTCCAAGCAGCCACGGTGGTCGCCAGGAAGTCGTAGATGGCGCCGAGCGCGATGGAGAGCAGCAGGATCTTGCCCGCCGCCTTCCCGGCCTTCTCGCCCGAGACGAGGATCTCGTTGATGGCGGTGGCCTCGGGGTAGGGCAGCTCGCCGTGCAGGTCCTTCACGAAGTACTTGCGCAGCGGGATGATCAGCGCCACGCCCAGGAAGCCGCCGATGGAGCAGGCCAGGAAGATCTGCCACCAGGAGGGCTGCAGCTGGTTGATGTAGAGGGCGGGGATGACGAACGCCGCGCCGGCCGCGACCACCCCCGAGGCCTGGCCGATGCTCTGCACCATCACGTTCTCGAGGATGGTGGAGCGCCTCTTGCGCATCTTGCCGAAGAAGATCGCCATCACCGCGATGGGGATGGCCGCCTCGATGGCGTTGCCGGCCTTGAGGGCCATGTAGATGCAGGCCGCCGACCAGAGCACGACCATCGCCAGCCCGAGCCCAATCGACCAGGCGGTCACCTCGGCGCGGGACTCGGTCGCTTTGACGATGGGCTGGTACGTCTCTCCCGGGTTGAGCTTGGTGTAGGCGTTGGCGGGCAGGAGCTTGCTTCGCTTGCTCGGGGCGGCGTCCATGGTTCCTCGCTGGGAAGGGCTCGGCAGGGGCGAGCGCTCGCTCGCAGGCACGTCTGCACTAACCCTGTTCGGTTCAAAAAGCGGCTACAGCCTAGACGGGAGGAGGTGGGCTGACAAGCACCCGCAACGGCTCTCTTCCTCCTGGGGGCGCGGGCATCCCGCGCGAGACGCCTGCTTCCCCAGAAGGCAGGAGCAAGACGCCCACGCCCCCAGGAGGAGAAGGCGCAAGACGGATGGTAGACTCACCGCCGTGCCAGGGAGCGTCTCCGAGACTTGTCCGAAGTGCGGGCGGGCGCGCCCACCAGAATCGTCCGAATGCGCCGGCTGCGGCATCCTCTACGCGCGCTTTCACGCCATCGAGCCGTCGCGCAGACCTGCCTCCGTTGCCGCCACTGCGCCCCCGCACCGGCCCAGAGGCACCTCTGCTGCAGCCCAACCTCGACGACCTGCGCCCGCCAGCGGGCCGGTCTACCTACCCGCCCGGAAGGCCGAGACGTTGCTGCGCCTGCTCGCCCAGACGCTGGAGAGCGGATTGACCGCCTCCTCCTTCGTGCACTCCGGGGGCGGCGTAGATCTTCCCGCCAGCGCCGCCGCGCGCCTGGCCGCTGATGCCGGCGCCGGATTGCCCCTTTCCCAGACCCTGGAGGGCCTGGGCATCGTGGACGGGCCTTCCGCCGGGTTGCTGCGCGCCAAGGAGAGCCATGGCGGCCTTCCCTCAGGATTGGTGACGATCGCCGATCGGCTCGCCGACCGCCGCAGGGCTCGGCAGCGGCTGCTCGGGCTCCTGCTCTACCCCTATGGCCTGCTCGTCGCCGCGGCGCTCATCGTCCCCGCTCCTCGCCTCTTCAGCTGTACCCCCAGCGCCTACTTCTCCGCGATGCGACCCGCCTTGGTAGCCATCCTTTCGGTCCCCGCCCTGCTCCTGGGCGTCCTGCCGAGGATCGATCCGGGTGGCAGGCTGCGTCGGGGTGCGCTGCGCCTGGGTTCCAACGTGCCCTTCGTCGGCTCCGCAGTACGCAACGGAGCGTTGGCCGCCTACGCCGACGTGCTCGGAGCTGCCATCAAGGCAGGTCTCCCGGTCCGCGAGGCCCTACCGCTCGCCGCCCAGGCTGCCTCTTCCGATCCCGCCTTCGATCGAGCCGCGGCCGTGACCGTCGAGCAGCTCGACGGCGGAGCGACGCTCGCCGCGGCCCTGGGCGCCACGGGTGCCTTTCCCGCCAGCTTCCTGTCCCAGGTCGGCTCCGGCGAGGCGACGGGCAAGCTCGACGAGGTCCTCGAGCACCTGCGCAAGGATCATGAGGAGCGCTCACGCCTGGGCTGGCTCGGGCTCGCCATCGCCACAGGTGCGGTGTTCGCCATCGGGGTGATGGGCCTGCTCGCCTACGAGATCGTGAGTGGCTTCAAGCAGGCCCTGGACGGTATGAAGAACCAAATCGACATCGTCGCCCCACCCTGAGCGTTCCAGCATGCCGACGATCCGCTGCCCATCCTGCCAGGTCGAGCGCGACATCCCCTCGGAGCGCCTGCCTCCAGGACGATTGAGGGTCCGCTGCAAGCAGTGCGGGGCTGCATTCGAGATCACTGGGGCGCCGCCCCCCCCGCCCGTCATCCCGCCTTCTCGCACGAAGGACGATGACGAGCTCGCTTGGGTGGAGAGCCCACCTCCTGCCGCCGCAGCCAAGGCCCCGCCGCCCAATGATTCGAGTGCCTTGGCGTCAGAGCCCTCGGGTCACGGAGCCGAGCTCGAGCGAGCGCAGAGGCCGCCTCCCCCCGCAGCGCCGGTCACGATCTTCTCCGGCGGCAGCGACGCTCCTCTGGATCTCGATTGGGGCGATCGCCCGGCCCGCAACGAGCTCCCACCGGCACCTGCCTACGAAGGTCCCGTGCCCCCAGGCGTTCCGGACCTTCAAGCGATAGCCGAGAGCACGGCGGTCACCTCTGGGCCGCTCGCCCGCGAGCTGCCGGAGTCGCTCGAGCAGGAGACCACCGAGCCCACCGGCCCCCAAGCCGCGATGCGGTTCGGCTTCGACGACCTGCGGGTGAACCAGGCGGCGTACCCCGTAGCTCTGCTCCTCGCCTTGATCGCCAAGTGGATGTTCCTGCCGGCGATCCTGCTCGACTACTTCCGCACACTCTTCCACGAGTTCGGGCACGCCAGCGTGGCCTGGCTGAGCGGCCGCGCGGCGACGCCCCTGGCGCTGCTTCCCGGCTTCGGCTTCGCGTCGGTCAACCCCGACCGCTCGGTCGTCGTGTACCTGTGCGTGCTCTTCCTGCTCGGGGTCGCGACTTGGAGAGGCATCCGCGAGCGCTCGCGCTTCCTGCTCGTCGTGGTGGCGATGCTGCTCTTCTTCCAGACGGTGCTCACCCTGTTCGTCTCCGCCAGGCGCTTCGAGGAGCTGATGCTCCTGGGTGGCGCGGGCGGCGAGCTGGTCCTCGGCGCGCTCGTCGCGGTGACCTTCTACTACCGCCTCCCCGATCGGCTGCGCTGGGACTTCTTCCGCTACCCAGGGCTCGTGGCCGCGATGTACGCGTTCGTCGCCTCCTCCTGGTTCTGGGTCGAGGTCGCTACCGGCCGGCGCAGCGTCCCCTGGGGCAGCTGCGTCGGAGGAAAGGACGATGCCGCGGGCGACATGAACCGCCTGCACGACGATCACGGCTGGTCCGCCGAGGGGCTGACCGCGCTCTTCCTCGGACTGGCCATCGCCGGCGCCGGCGCCCTGGTCGTTCACTACGCCGTCTTCCTGGCGAAGGCGACCCTCAAGGCACGTCAGTGCAGGGAGGAATCAACCTCCCCGACCCTGCCGTCAGCCTGAGAGCCCCACCCTGCCTCCAGGGGGCGCAGGCGTCGCCCCGTTCATTCCACGCAAAGCATCCCCGCGCCGCTGCTGTCCGACGCGCGATTGAGCACGCAGTTGCAGCCCATGGGTGTCCTGAGGTCGGAGCAGGTGCCGGTGGTCTGCGCTTCGCAAGTGGAGGAGCTGGCACTTGCGGCGATGCAATCGCCTTCGCATTCACTGGAGCGGGTGCACGCCTTCCCGGAGTCCGTGGCGGGGCATAGGCAAATGGTGAGATCCGGGTCGGTTACTCGAGAGGGGTGGGTCCAATATCCGCCCTCATTCATGCATTCATCGAAGTCGAGTGCATTGCTGCACTGAGGCGTGACGGCGCGGTCGCTGCGTTGGTCATCGTGGCCGCAACCGGCAAGGCCAAGAGCAAGGACAAACGAGAGAGAAAGCATCGTCGGGCTGGGTCGGGACATGGGTATGCCTCCTGAACCAAACAGGTCGAAAGTGCAAAGACGAAGCGAACGGAGCCTATCTCGGGGTTTCCTTCCTCGATAGCCGGCTCTCTCGGATGCCCTTTTGCGGATGCCGATTCTCGGCGTGCACTCTGCCTCCAGAAGGGGGCGCATGCGTCTCGCCTGCGGGATTCAGGTCCAGGCCTGCTCTTCAAGGCCTTCGCGGGCGGGGACGTCCGCGCCCCCTGGAGGAAATGCCGGGCGATCAGGAGCGGCAACTCTCCCGCACCGCGGCCCGCAAGCCACAGCGAAGCCCGTACAGAACCCCAATCACATCAGCCACTTCCCAGTGGCATCCCATCTGCAGACCTGGCTCCGCGTCCGTCCTCGAAGGAGCCTGCATGCGCGCCATCAAGGCGTTGTTCCGCCTGCTTTTCGCCAAGCACCTCGCGCTCTGCTTGTCAGGCATCGCGATCGTCACTTTTGCGCTGGCCGCTCGTGTGGTCGACCGCACGAGCTTCGCCGACAGCGACATGAAGCGCGATGTCATGGAGCGCTGGGGAGCTCCCATCGAGCAGCCCGCGCCGTCGGTGCGCTACGTCACCTCGGGCGCGGTGTTCAGCGAGCTGCGCCCTCTGGCACTCGACCGCCAGCAGATCCTGGTCGACGCGAGCATGAACTACCGGCGCCGCGGGCTGGTCTACTTCTCGGGCTTCGACTTCGCTCTCACCGGGGAGTTCGAGGTTCACAACCCCGAGTCGACCGACATCGACCTCGCCTTCGTCTTCCCCATCCAGATGCGCCGCAACCAGGTCCTGCTCTCTGACCTGACCTTCCAGGTCAACGGCAAGCCCGCTCCGGTCGAGCTCTCCGAAGATGCGGAGAGCTCGGGCGATCCTTCCAGCGCAGCTCCCACGGCCTCCGGCACCGACAAGCTGCTGTGGACCGGCCGTGCGCGCCCTGGAGAGAAGCTGGTCTTCTCCATCGCCTACCGGGGCCGGGGCCTGGACTCGTTCGTCTGGCGCCTGGACCCCTCCTTGCGGGTCAGCGACTTCCGCATGACCTTCCACTTTCACGGCGGGAGCAACTTCGACTACCCGCCGGAGGTGGTGCCCGCCGGCAAGCTCGAGACCGCGTCCGATGGCGCGACGCTGACGTGGACCTATCCCTCGCTCGAGTCAGGCGTTCCGGTGGGGCTCGTCCTTCCCTCTCAGCAGAGCTGGGACGAGGTCATCGCCAAGGCCTCGGGCCGCGCCTGGTCGTTCTTCCTGCTGCTCTTCCTGGGGACGCTGTTGCTGTTCACGGCGCAGCGGCGCGAGATGCGGCTCGTCGAGGCCGGGCTGCTCGCCGCCTCCTACGCCATCGTCTTCCCCCTGCTCGCGTACCTCGCGGCGGCAATGCCTTTCTGGGCCGCGACGGTGCTGGCGGTGGGAGCGGGCAGCGCGCAGCTCGTGGCGCTGGCGTGGCTGTTCCTCTCGCGCGAGGCGGCCAGGGTGATGGCCGGGCTCGCCGTGCTCGCGCTCTGGGTGCCGATGGCCGCGGCCGTCGCCGAGGGCTACTCGGGTCTGGTGTACACGCTCGAAGCCGCCGCGCTGCTCGCCGCCGCG
>JACRCT010000238.1 GCA_016218885.1 Deltaproteobacteria bacterium
GCCTGACCTGCCACCGCGCCGAGGGGCGCGACCAGCTGGGCCTGGCCGACGGACGCGGGCTCGACTACGTGTCCGTCAAGGCGCTGTGCGGCCAGTGCCACGCGCGCCGGCTCGAGGAGTACGAGCGCGGGGCGCACGGGGGCATGACCGGGTACTGGGACCTCTCGCGGGGCCCGCGCACCCGCAACCTGTGCACCGACTGCCACGACCCGCACGCCCCGAAGATCCCCCAGGTTGTGCCGGCGCCGCAGCCCCGGGTGACCCACTGAAGGCGAGCGACGGAGGAGGAGGTCCGATGGCGCGAGGCGACGACGAGCCCGCGGGTGGCGGCGGCCTGTCCCGTAGGTCGCTCCTGAAGGCGGCCGGCGCAGGTGCAGTGGCCACCGCCCTGGTGCGGGCGCTGGCGCCGGTGCGCGAGTTCGCGTCCGGCCAGGAGCTGGAGGCCTTCCTCCAGAAGCATTACAAGCAGCTCTCTGCCGAGGACAAGAAGGCGGTCTTCGCCAGGCTGGAGGCCAAGGCGCTGCGCGAGTACGGCGCCAAGGTCACCCTGCGCGACCCGCAGCCCGAGCCTGGGGTCAAGCTGGGCTACGCGCTCAACCTGTCGGTGTGCGTCGGCTGCCGGCAGTGCGCCGAGGCCTGCCACCGCGAGAACAATCACGACCGCGCCACGCACGGCTCCTACATCCGGGTGCTGGAGATGCCCCGCGACTCGATGGACCTCGCCCGCGCCAGCGCCGACTACGACCACCCGGTGCCCGCGCCCGGCAAGCGCTACATGCCGGTGCAGTGCCACCAGTGCGACAAGCCGCCCTGCGTCTCGGTCTGCCCGGTCAAGGCCACCTGGAAGGAGCAGGACGGGCTGGTGGTGGTGGACTACGACTGGTGCATCGGCTGCCGCTACTGCGAGGCGGCTTGCCCGTACCACGCCCGGCGCTTCAACTTCGCGCGCTCGGTGGTCCCTGCCGCCGAGGTCAACCCCGACCAGGCCTACCTGTCCAACCGCCTGCGCCCGCAGGGCGTGATGGAGAAGTGCACCTTCTGCCTGCACCGCACGCGCGAGGGCCGCCTGCCGGCGTGCCTGGAGGCTTGCCCGGCCGGAGCCCGCGTGTTCGGCAACCTCCTCGATCCCCAGTCGGAGATCCGCTGGGTGCTCGCCCACCGGCGCATCTACGTCCTCAAGGAAGACGTGGGGACCGAGCCCAGCTTCTTCTACTTCCTGTCCGAGTGAGCCTCATGGATCTGCCGGTCGCCGTCTCCGCCCCTTCGCCCGCAGTGCACCCGTCCAGCGGCTGGTCTGCCTACCCGCGCTTCCTCTGGCAGCTGCTGGTGCTGTCCACCGACGGCTCGGCGCTCTTCTACGCGTGGATGACCGCCCTCACGGCCGTCGCCCTGGTGGGCGCCAACGCCTGGGCGCAGCAGCTGGTGCAGGGCATGACCGTGACCGGGATGACCGACCACGTGTCGTGGGGCCTGTACATCGCCAACTTCACCTTCATGGTCGGGGTCGCGGCGGGCGGGGTGATGATGGTCATCCCTGCCTACGTGTACGGCGACCGCAAGATGCACGCGGTGGTCATCATCGGCGAGATGCTGGCGGTGGCGGCGATCGTGATGGCCATGCTCTTCGTCCTGGTGGACCTGGGCCGGCCTGACCGCTTCTGGCACCTGGTGCCGGGCCTGGGGCAGTTCAACTGGCCCTTCTCGATGCTGGCCTGGGACGTGCTCGTCCTGAACGGCTACCTGCTGCTCAACCTGCACATCTGCGGCTACCTGCTCTACACGCACTTCCTGGGAAGGGCGCCCGCGCCGCGCTGGTACGTGCCGTTCGTCTTCCTCTCCATCGCGTGGGCTATCTCCATCCACACCGTGACCGCGTTCCTCTACTCGGGCCTGGGCGGCCGGCCGCTATGGAACTCGGCGCTGCTGGCGCCGCGCTTTCTGGCCTCGGCCTTCGTGTCCGGGCCGGCGTTCCTGGTGGTGGCGATGCACGTCGCCAAGCGCTTCGCCGGGCTGGCGCTGACCGGACGGCCGGTGCACGTGCTGGTGGGCATCCTCAAGGTCACCGTGCTCTTGAACCTCTTCATGGTCCTGAGCGAGGTCTTCACCGAGTTCTACGGCGGCGGCGCGCACACCGCCTCCGCGCGCTACCTCTTCGTCGGGCTGCACGGCCACCACGCGCTGGTCCCGTGGATCTGGACCGCCGTCGCGCTCAACGTCTTCTCCGCGGCGATGCTCTACCTGCCCGGCATCCGCGAGCGGGCGGGCCTGCTGGTGCTGGCCTGCGCGCTGACCTTCGTCGGCGTCTGGATCGAGAAGGGCATGGGCCTGGTCATCCCCGGGTTCATCCCCAGCACGCTGCACGAGATCGTGGAGTACCGGCCCAGCCTCACCGAGTGGAAGGTCACTGCGGGCATCTGGGCTTTCGGGTTGCTCGTGTACACGCTGGCCATCAAGATCGCCGCCCCCATCCTGTCCCAGGGGCACGAGCACGAGGCTTGACCATGGAGTCGCTGTTGCTGAGCCGCACCGGCGCCGCCGCGCTGGCTGCCACCACCGCGCTGGCCGAAGCGTGGACGGAGGACGAGAGCCACGGCGCGCTCCGGGCCCAGGAGATCGCCGAGCGCAAGAGCCTTCCCCCGCCCTTCGTAGCCAAGCTGCTCGTCCAGCTCTCGGCTCGCGGGCTCGTCACCGGCGCCCGCGGACGGGGTGGCGGCTACCGGCTGGCGAGACCGCCGGCGAAGATCTCCCTCTTCGACGTGGTGGGTCCGATGGAGCGCTGGAGCGAGGCCGCGATGTGCCCGTTCCAGCGGAGGCTGTGCGCCTCGGGCGGCCGATGCCCGCTCCACGACGAGATCCGTGCGCTGCACGTGAGCGCCACGCGGATCCTGGAGAAGACCACCCTCGACGCCTTTCGCGCGGACCACCGGGCCAGGCAACGCACGCCGAAGGATGAGCGTCGCGCGAAGACCGGGCGAAGGAGCGCGCCATGAGCATTGAATGGAACCCCGGATGGGCGGTGGGAATCGAGCTCATCGACGCTCAGCACAAGGAGATCGTCGAGCAGGTCGATGCGCTCATCGAGGCGCTGCAGCAGGCCCGCGGGAAGCAAAGGGTCGAGGCCACGCTGGGGTTTCTCGAGGCGTATGCGGCCAGGCACTTCGCGCTCGAGGAGCGGCTGATGA
>JACRCT010000239.1 GCA_016218885.1 Deltaproteobacteria bacterium
TCTCCTCGGACCAGGCCTCGAGTAGTCGCGCGATTCGCTTCTTGATCAGCTCGTGGCTGGAGGATGGGCTCATGATCTCCATGGCTCCGTCGAGATAGGAGACTCGAATCCCGCTTGACTCACCCCGAGCGGCAAGGAAACGTTCGAAGTCCTTCCAGCCGAATCGCAGCTCGATTCGCTGGTCACCTTCGGAGCAACGGCAAGGGAGCGTGGGCAGAAGCATGGCCGGATCCTACTGATCGCTGGTGCTTCGGGCCAGCACTTGGCGGCCTTCGCGCGCGGGCTCTCCATCCACCCCTCGGACATCAAGGAGAGTCTGCTGACCAGACGTGGCCGACTTCTGCCGAGTGCTGGAGTCACGGCAAGTTGCGCTACGTGGCGCAACTTCGGCTCCGCACACCCGGCCCGCCGCCGTCCACGGCAAGTCGCGCTACCTGGCGCAACTTCGGCTCCGCGCACCCTGGGGCCGGGAGACCTCCTTCTGGATCATGGCCACCACCGCCACGGCGACCGCAACATCCAGCGGCCACCTGCGATGGACAGGCGCAACCCGGCGTGGCAACGTTCGCGGTCCTCATGCTGCCGTGGCGCACTGGGACGAGGGTGCTCCAGCTCGGCGTTTCACCTGAGCGACCCAAGGAGCGCACCATGCAGCGTCGCCCACCGCCAGAGGAGCTGCTCGGGCACCAGGACGGGCCACCGCTCAAGCTCTCGCTCAAGTGCAACCAGTGCGGGAAGTCGAGCAGCTACGAAGTCGACTACGCAGTGGTCCACCCGCAGCGTGACGAGTGCAAGGCCGATGGCTGGGACGGCGTGCTCCTGTCGTGCATCATCGAGTGCCGCAAGTGCGGCGCCGTGGACGACTACGAGCTTTCGCCGTCAGCGCACTTCGCGCTCATGGGGCAGACGCTCCGACGGCTGGACGAGGACGACGAGCACGGGTCGGGAGGCAGCCGCATCGTGCTGGGCATCTCGCAGTTGTTCGACGACACGATCGTGCGGCGGCCTTCCCAGGGCATCGCTTACCTGCGCGACGTCGTCGAGAAGAACCCGAAAAGCGCCGAGGCATGGCGACGGCTCGGCAACACCTACGAGCGCTATGGGGAGTCGGACGAGGCAGCCGTGGCCTGGCGGAAGGCCATCGAGATCGATCCCGAGGAGCTGGAGGCGACCTATAGCCTGGCGACCCTCGCCGGCGACTGCGGCAAAACGACGGAGGCCTTCACTTTCCTGTGCAAGGCCCTCCGGCTGCTCCCAAAGCACAAGTCACTGGCGGCGCAGCCGAGACTCCAGATGGCCGAGAACCTCGTCGCGCTGCTCCGGGACATCCTCGAGGTTACCGACGAGGCGATGGGAATGATGGCGGGATGGATGGGCGGCCAGGCGAAAGACCACCAGATCGTGAACGCAAGCACCGTCGACCTGCGCAAGCTCACCGACTGTTCAGCCCGGAGGCGTGGTTGTCGATGCGCCCCAAGCTCCCCGCCCAGTCGGGCGTGCAGATCGATTCCACGATGCCCCCCAGCGCCTCCGACAGATCGGACGCCGCCAGGTGAAGCGCTCCCTGGAAGCTTCCCGGCGCAGGGGGGTGAAGCGCACGAGCACTCCACTGCTTCACCCTGGAGCAGCACGAAGGAGGCGTCAGAAGAGCCTCATCGTGGCGTCATGGCCGGGAGGGAAGCCGGCCTTGGTAAGGCGCGCGGTGATGTTAGCCACCTGGTTCCTGAGAACGTCGGGGTTCAGATCGCCACCCTCGCCATCAACCAACGCGCCGCCGAGTCGCTTCTGGGCATAGGTCGCGGCCGCCAACATTCCCTCGAGAACCACCTTCGGATCAGCCGACCTCGGAATCGAGAAGTCGAAGACGAGATTGCTCACGTGCAGGCGGCCGGCGGCGATCTCCTCGGGAAGGAAATAGCCGGGCTCAGTGCTGGACGAGACACTGAAGAGGTGGTCATCGCCCCGCGAACGATCGTTGTTCTCCCAGTGGAACTCGTCCATGTCGCCCCAGCGCAGGCCGAGGCTCATCAGCGCGTCCCAGATCGTCTTGCCGTCAAAGGTCTTCCCCTCGGGAGCGGCGAGCAGCACGACCGCGCGAGCGTCCTCGTGCTCTCGAAGAAGCGCGTCCAGTTCCCGGGCGCGGTCTGCGGCCACCTTCGCCGGCAACCGAGTCTTCGTGCTGGCTGCGCCAAGGCGCTTGGCCGCAGCCTCGGTAGCTCGCACGATCTCGTTCAGTCGGGACTCCGTGAGCGGCTCGGGACAGTCCGGCTTGAGATCGACCCCCAGGGCAAGTTGGTCATAGTCGTCTGGAACACCAGCGGCATCGACGTACGTCCATTTCTTATCTGCGGTAGCCCGACCGTAGATCGTGGGCAACCCGTTCTTCTCGCGCCAACTGCGATCGAAAACGGCCAGGATCTGGCTCCGCTTGAACACGCCATCGTGCCCGGCGGCGATGTCGATGACCCATTCGACAGCCTCTCGTGGCCCGTAGTCCGGCTCCTCCTCTGGAGCGAGCTTTGGCCGGACCAAGAGGCTGGACACGTCCTCGGTGCCCTTCATTGGAAGCAGACGCGCCGCTCTTTCATCGGCCTGCGAAGCGGTGCGGATCCCGAGGTTCCGCGAGTCGAGCCAGTCCTTCGGGTCGACATAGGGAGAAGGCGTCTTCGCATCGGCGCTTTCCGGAGCGGGCTGGTTCTTTCTCTTCAGCCAATACATCAGCCCAGCTGCGCAGATGACCAGGATGACTACAAGGCCATATTTCATGGTGGAGAAGCTCCGTGGCGTTCGGGTTTCAACAAGGGCGGTGCCCAGCAATGAGGACGCGCGCCACCCGCGCCTGTTGCAGCCCCTCAGGAAAAACAAGACATCGACCCGCAGGCTCACTCGCTGTGGGCGTGAACCGCGAGGCCAGCGAGATAGCGCTCCTCGATGCTTGCAAGCAGCGCAGGACACCTCTTGGTGTTGGAAGACAGCGGGCGGCCAGCAACGCCGCAGTCTCGGCCCGCCTAGTCGCGAAGTATAGCGCTCAGGAGCAACTCACCGGATACCTCACTTCGATGTGCGACCCCGCCCCGGGCACCGCCGTCAGATCGAAGATCATTCGAGTTACTCGCCGCGTCGTAGGTCCAGCCTGCAGCGGCTGGCCGTTCACTGTGACCGAGATCTGCGCCGGGTCGGGCGTGCAGATGGATTCCACGATCCCCCATCGCCTGCGCCAGCTCGATGTAGCGCAGGCTGGGCGAGGGGCACGCGGCCAGGTCGGCCGGAGCCTCCCCGCCGAGACGGAGACCATGCTCCTGCTCTTGGCCCACACGCGCCCCGGGTACGCCGCGCTGGACGAGGATCCACGTGGATCCTCTACAAGCGGCCGCCCAAGGGAAGGAGACCGCTCGCGGCTTACAGGATCCACGTGGATCCTCTACAAGCGGCCGCCCAGAGGACGGAGACCATTTCCGGCTGACAGGGTGGTCGCTGGTTCAAATCGATAGCGGCTCAGGCGAACAGACCATCCCCTCTGGAGCATGCAAGAGATGGCCGCCAAGGTCGCGCTCGCGAGCGACCGGCTCGAGCGCGCTGGTCGCATGGGAGACTAACGTCGACATCCTCGGGTCCCGTCTTGGTGCGAGCGGACCGGTCCTCGACCAGAAGCCGATCCTCCTCTCGGTGGGCGCCACCAGTCAGACACTCCCCACGATGGCTTGGACCGGCACCAACGCCCTCATCGTCTGGCAGGGCCTTCGCAGCAGGGACCCGTCGAGACATCTACGCGGCGCGGGTGAGCCTTTCCGGAGCTGTGCTCGATACGAGCGGCGTGGCGGTCGCCGGCGCGCCGGACTATGAGCAAGACGCGGACCGGGCGCTGCACGACCGGGCCGCTCACGATCGCGCCGGGCTCCAGCGGCTGAAGATGGCGGCCGAGCAAGCCAAGTGCGCGGTCTCCACGGTCGACCAGAAGCACCTCTCCCTGACGCTGCTCCCCGACTCCAAAGGCGAGAGCTATCGCCTGAGCGCGAAGCTGACCCGCGCCTTCTTGGAGGAGTTGGTCGAGCCGCTGGTGAAGCGATGCCTGGACATCGTCGACCCCCGGTATGTCAGAGGTAAGGAACCACGGTGGCGGCTCGGGGAGTCTCGTACCGAGGCTGGGGCTTCAAGGCGACCGTGCGTTGCTCTGCGACTCCCGTGGCGATACCCTCCCCAACTATGGAACTTGCGAGAGAGCTGACCCCCTCGCCCGAGCGGATGACCTGGGCCGAGATCAAGAAGGCGTTTCCCGACCAATGGGTTGTGCTTGGGAACCTGGATTGGGACGATGAGGCCTCGGACGTTCGTTCTGCCGCTGTACTGGGTTTCGGCCGAACGAGGCGCGAGTCATTTGCACAGGCCGGGGAGCTGAACGGCAAGGTCTGGGCTCACTGCTGGACCGGAAAGGTGAGGAGCCCGCGGCCGTAGTCGTTGAGCGGTTCGATCCGAATGCTGACCTCATCCGCGTGTGGGTCGAGCTTCGTGGGCCGCTGGGCGTTGGAAAGGCGAATCTCGCGCTGGACACTGCGTGCGCCGAGACGCTTGTGATTCCAGAGGCACTCGAGGCGCTGGGGTACAGTGCCCGAGAGGGCGACTCCCTAACCGCAGTCACAACCGCCCTCGGCCGCGAGCCCGGCTACAGGCTGCGCGTGAGCAGCTTCAAGGCCCTCGGACATACACTTGCGGACTTCCGCGTAAACGTCCACGACCTCCCCGAGGACTCGGGCATCGACGGGCTGCTAGGCCTCAACTTTCTGCGGACGTTCAACTACGAGATCCGCTCCAAGGAAGGCCGAATCCTGGTTTCACCGGCTTAGGTCTGCTCTGGCCTCGGGAGTACCGACCACGTTGGCTGAATCGTCGGCGGGCGGCGCGTTCTCCTCCGGGTGAGGCTTGGCAATCTCGGTGCAGAGGGTCTCCCACGACAAGGTCGTGTAGAGGTCGATGATGCGGATCACCGACGGCCCAGGTAGTCCTCGATGGCGCGCTGGACTGATCGTCCTCATCCGCCACGAAGAAGACCGCGCTGGCCGCTGATCCCAGTCGTGGAGGAGGGCCGGCTGCTACGACCTGGCGCTGCGCGAGGCCTTCATCGAGCGGATCTTTCTGCATGCGCCGCTGGCACGACCTCGTGGCTGGAGGAAAGGACCAGGGGCGCCTCGTGGAGTTCCGCCGACCACAAGTACCTGCTCTTGGCCCTCGCGCGTTCCGGTACGCAGCGCTGGGACAGGTGGTGGCCGAGGCCGGGTCTTCGGTCACTATGCGTGAGGCCTATCGCACTTGATGTCTATGATGCTTGTAGAGGATCCACGTGGATCCTCTACAAGCGACCGTCCAGAGGGAGGAAACCGCTCCCGGCTTACAGGATCCACGTGGGTCCTCTACGAGCGGCCTCCCAGGGAACGCGAGACCACTCCCGGCCGCCACCACGTAGCAGGCGGCCAGCAACGCCGCGGTCTCGGCCCGCATGAGCGCGGAGTATGCCGCTCAGGAGCAACCCACCGGATACCTCACCTCGATGTGCGATCCCGTCCCGGGCACCGCCGTCAGATCGAAGATCACCGAGTTGCTCCCCGCGTCGTAGGTCCAGTCCTGCGACGGCTGGCCGTTGACGGTGACCGAGATCTGCGCCGGGTCGCCCGGCTGGGCCGAGAGCGGGAAGACCATGTTCAGCCCGAAGGCGTGGTTGCCGATGCGCCCCAGGCTCCCCGCCCAGTCGGGCGTGCAGATCGATTCCACGACTCCCCCCAGCGCCTGCGCCAGCCCGATGTAGCGCAAGCCGGGCGAGGTTCCCGAGGGACACGCGGCCAGCTCGGGCGGAGTCACCACCGCGGAGACGGAGACCAGGGTGGGGTCGGCCTTGAGGGTGCGGAAGAAGCCCAGGTAGTCCTCGAGGGGCGCGCTGGACTGATCGTCCTCATCGGCCACGAAGACGACCGAGAGCCTGGCGTCCGGGCGATAGAAGCCCAGGTTGCCATCGGCGGCCATCGCCGTGCGAGGATCGTCGGCGTGATCGACCAGGGGTGAGGTCAGCGCCCGCCGCGAGGCCTCCAGGCCCTGCTCGAGCCAGTGGCACGTGCCCACGTCGGCCATGTTGGCCCACGCCGCTTCGGGATTGGCCGTCTGCGGGGTGATGACGCGCGGGCTCGCTCCGTCCACCGGAACCAGCCTTCCCGCCTCGCCCCCCTCGACTCCCCCCGGGCAGGCGGTCCAGCCGCCGCTCGATGGCTCGATTCCAGTCGTCGTCACTGCCAGGCGATAGTCGACGCTCTCCGCCTGCGCCGCCTGCAGGAAGGCGGCGAGGTTGGCCCCCACCGCGGCCTGCTTGTCGGACATGGAGCCCGAGTTGTCGAGGACGAACAGCACGTCGACCTTCTCCTGGGCGGTCTGGTCATACGCGTCGGTGCGCCACGGGTCCTTCACCCCCGCCCCCCGCGCCGCGACGAGGTGTCGCGCGTCCGCGGTCTCGAGGAAGAACGGAGCCGAGTCGGGGCCATCGTCCACCGGGCTGTACTGCACGACGATGGTCGCGCTCCCTCCAGGCCTCAGGTCGCTGGGCATCAGCGGAGCGCTGACGACGCTGAACTCCGAGCTGGTCCCCGGCCCCGGGAGCAGGCTCATCAGGGACATGTCAGCGCCGCAGCGGTTGGTGAGGGTCGCGGTCCGTGACGCGGGCGGGCAGCCGACGAAGCGCGTCCCGAAGTCGAGCTCGGTCGGCGCGATGGCCAGGCACCCGGTGTCGGCGCGCGCCGAGATCGGCCAGGAGCGGTAGGGGTTCGTGCCGTCGGAGACGTAGGTCTCCAGCGCCCCCGCGAACGAGCCCACCGTCACCGGGGAGAAGCGCACCACGAGGTTGCGGGTCGCCCCACCCTCCAGGACGAACCCCGGGCTGCCGCCCTGGAGCGTGAGCTCGGGCGCGGTGTTCGCGGTCAGCCCCAGATTTGAAAAGTAGCAGCTGTCGGCGCCCACGTTGGACAGCTTCATGGCCAGGGAGGCCGCCTTACCGGTGCCTACCGTGCCGAAGTCGAGCCTGGGCGGCGTGGCGGTGAAGTCGCAGGGCGCCAGCGCCCGCGAGAGGCCCCTCAGCGCCACGTCCGGCGGCGGCTGAGCGAGCGGCTGGCCCGACAGATCGGACGCCGCCAGGTGGAGCGCTCCCTGGAAGCTCCCCGGCGCAGGCGGGCTGAAGCGCACGAGCACGTCCACGGCTTCACCCTGGAGCAGCACGAAGGGCGGCGGCCGGGGCGCACCCGCCGAGAACGCCGAGTCCCCGACCAGCTCCAGGCTGTCCAGGCGCACGTCCACGCCGCAAGCGGCGTTCACCACCGTGACCCGGCGCTGGCCCACCATCCCCGCCGCGACCACCCCATAGTCGATGACCTGGGGATCGACCGACAGGCATCCCGTGCCACCGGTGCCCTTGACCCGCAGCTCGGCCCAGCAGCCCTCGCCCTGCGAGGCCCCCGCCGCGCGCACGCGCAGCGCGGCCTGCCGAGGGCCCTTGCTCGAGGGGGTGAGCTGCACCGTCAGCGACATGCTCGCCCCTGGTCCCAGCCGCCTCGGGGCATCGGCGCTGAAACCCTGGACCTGGAAATCGGGGGAGCTGGAGCTCGCGTAGAAGACCTCCGTGACCTCGAGCGGCTCATTGCCCCCATTGCGGACCAGGACGCTGCGCGATGCCTGCTGTCCGACCGGCACCGAGCCAAAGTCGACCGAAGCCGGCGAGAGCCCGATGCAGCTGGCCACCCCGTCGCCGATGAGCGGAACGATGATCGGCGCGCAGCCCTGGCAGGGCACCACCCGTGCCGCCGCCTCGCAGATTCCGAGGTGGTTGGGATGGAACTCGAGCGCCACCTGCCGGTCGGCGCCGCTCGCGACATCGAGCTGGGACGCCGCAGCTGTGAACTGGTCGACGTCCGTCCCCTCCAGGGCGATCGAGGCGCGCAGCGGCAATCGGCCGCCATTGGAGAGAGTCAACTGCAGAGAGCGCGCGCCCCCCAGGGCCACGGCACCGAAATCGAGCGCCGCAGGCTCGACCTGGACCACCACGGGGACCCCCTCCCCCGACAGCGGGATCGCGCGGGCGCCAGCGCCATCGTCTGCATCCAAGGTAGCCGTGGCGGCCGCGGGGCCCTCTGCCTGGGGAGTGAAGACCAGCTGGAAGACGCGCTCCCCGCCACCCTCCAGAACCATCCCCCCAGCGGGAAACTCGCGCACGGCGAAGGGCGCAGGGGCGGTGAGCGAGATGAGCGCCGCTTCGGCGAGACCTCGGTTGTGCACGGTGAGCTGGCGCGTCGCCCCCTCCCCCACGACCACCAGCCCCCAATCCAGGCCGGCTTCATCGACCTCGATGCTCCCGCCGGCCCCCTTCAGTGGAGCGCTCTCGCACGCCGCGGCAAACAGGCAAGCCCAACCCACCACCCAACCCCGTCTCGACCCCATTTCGCCTCCCCACCCACCACTTGCGCTTGCCGCTCGCCGCTGCCTCCTGCCGCCACGCGCTCGGACTGCCGCTTTCGGTTCGACCAGGCCCTCGCTCGCTTGCCGGGGCTTCGAAAGGCTTAGCCATCTGCCGGCGAGCGGGCAATCGGGCCTGAGGGCCCCTCCCATGCGGCCCCGTGAGATGTCGAAAGAGCGAACCGCCCACGTGACCCGGCGGCCGCTCCCGCGCTAAGCTCTGCGCCCTTTCCGCCCTCTCGAGAGGTGGCCCTTGGACCGCAACCCCACCGTGCTCATCGTCGACGACGACCGCGCCATCCAGCGGCTGCTCGCGGATGCTCTGGCCAAGGAGGGTTTCTCCGTCCTGGTGGAGAAAGACGGCGAGTGGGCACTCAAGACCTTCGAGAAGAAGAAGGTCGATGTGGTGCTCCTCGACCTCCTCCTCCCCGCGCTCCCCGGCTTCGAGGTCGCGCGGCGCATGCGCACCACGCCCAAGGGCCGGCGCACGCCGATCGTCTTCGTCTCCGGGGCCTACAAGTCCAAGGCCCACAAGAAGGACGCGCAGGAGAAGTACGGGGTCGTCGACTTCCTCGACAAGCCGATCAACCTGCAGAAGCTGCGCGCCGCCCTCAAGGAGGCCTTGGGCGAGCGCTACCCGCGCTCCGAGGACGACGAGAAGCGGCGGGCGGCCATCGACCTCAAGTCCGCCGAGAGCTTCGCCGACGAGGGCGCCCGCGCCGAGGTGGCCGCGGTGGAGCAGGCCGCCAAGAGCAGCGCCATCCAGAGCATCAAGGGCGACTTCTCCGAGAAGCCCTTCCCCGAGCTTCTGGCCGAGCTCTACCGTTGGCGCGCCACGGGCGCGCTGCTGCTACGGCGCGACAAGGTCAAGAAGATCGTCTACTTCCGCGAAGGACGACCCTTCTCCATCAAGTCCAACCTGCTCTCCGAGTGCCTGGGCAAGCTGATGGTGAAGGAGAAGATGATCTCCGAGCAGGAGTGTGAGGAGTCGATCCGCCGGATGAAGCAGTCGGGCCGGCAGCAGGGCACGGTGCTCATCGAGATGAGCTGCATCAGCCCCCACAACCTATCCTACGCCCTCACCCTGCAGCTGCAGACCAAGCTCTACGACATCTTCA
>JACRCT010000240.1 GCA_016218885.1 Deltaproteobacteria bacterium
CGCAGGCTGATGGCCAGCGACCGCCGGAAGGGAACATCGACATCGACTATCAGGATCCGCCGCTTCAGCTCACGCAGGGGCATGGAGATCGGCGCGGCGTACTCAGGGCAAGAAAAATGCGAAGTGCAGCGGCCTGCTGAAGCGGCGGGGGGGGGACCAGCTCCAACCCTGCTCGCTGCACTTCGCGGGCGACCATTATGCACGAGGCGCGCCAGATGCCCCGTCGTTCAAGTACGCGAAATTTCTAGCGTCGACCTGAACGACTCCTTTCATTCTTGAAAAGGATTGCAGAAACGAAATCCGTTATTGATTCAGATGGGTCCGCCATCTGGCAGACACACATCAGTCTGAATTGACCCAGGCCAGCGCGTGCGCCGGTCAAAGACGACCCGGGCGCACGCGGGCGGGCGCTCAGCTCAAGGGGTGGGGGAGGGCACCACTCCTCCCTCGGGCGGAACATGCCGAACTCCGTCATCCTTGGAGTTGTTGGGGCTGCGCGGGCCGGGACGCATGTCGACGACCTTGGTCTTGGGCGTCCCGACGGTGCGGCGGTGCACGATGAGGAGCTTGCGGCTCATGAAGTCCTCGTCCTCGCGCGCCACGATGACCACGGCGTTGTTCCCCGGCTTGAGAGGCAGATCCACCTGGAACTTGATGGGCCCGGCAGGGTCGCGGGCGGCCTCGAAGAAGGCCTTCTGCTCGTTGACGAAGATGTACAGGTCGCGCAGGCCGGACTTGTTGGAGGCCGTGCCGGAGAGCGTGAACTTGTCGGAATCGGTGGCGATGCCGCCGGCCAGGGTGTCCAGAGAGAGCTGGATGCGCGGCTCGCTGCGTGTCTCCACCGTCTCGATCGTCTGGGCCTTGGCCTCCACGAGCTTGGCCTCCTTGACGGCGCGGGCGGACACGAAGCCCATGCGGCTGCCGAGCTGGACCCGATAGATCTCGCCGAAGCGGGCGTCGGCGGCGAGGACCGTACCCTTGCGCGCGGTGCCCACCACCGGGCTGCTCTCGCTCGCCGCGGCGTAGACCGGGGCATCGCTGATCGCCCGGATGGCCACCTGCATCGCCTTGGCCTGCTCGCCCTTCTGTCCTGAGACCGGCACGGCGAGCTTCTCGGTGGTGTACTCGTCGGTGGCCTCGTCGCCCAGAGTCAGCTGCAGCGGCGCGGAGGCGACCTTGAAGTCGGGCTTCACCTCGAACTCGAAGACCGCGGTCTTGGACTGGCCAGGCAGCACCTCGCCCAGCTTGGAGCGGCCCTTGGCCAGGGAGATGTGCTCGTCACCCTTGTTCTTGAGCGAGCCCAAGAGGTCGTGGGCCTTGCCGGCGCCCACGTTCTTGACCTCTACCGCCAGCTCCACCGTCTCCCCGGGTTGGGCCATCCCGTCTCCGTTGCAGCCCTCGCAGCGATCGACGATCTGCCAGCTGTAGGCAAAGGAGGGCCGGGGCAGCTCGATGACGTGCACCTCGCCCTTGACGTCCTCCAGCCGGTCTCCCTCGTCGTCGAGGCACTTGAGGGTGACCGCGTCACGGCGGCTGACCATCTCTTGAGGCAGCTTGATGTTCACCTGCCAGGAGCGCTTCTCTCCCGGGGCCAGGGCGCCAAAGAGGAACTCGCGCCGGTCGAGGTAGGGGTTCTCGCTCTCGGACCAGGCGCGAAGCCGATGCACGGCCCGGGTGCCGGTGTTCTCGACGTTGACCGACCAGGCCAGGGTTTCGCCGGCGGTGATCTTCTGGCCCGCCGCGGGCTTCATCTCCATGGCGAGCCGGGGGGCGCCTGCGACCGATGCGCCCTCGGCGGAAGCGGCGTTCCAGTCCAGCCCCAGCGCCTCGATGGCCTTCTCGAGGCGCGCCAACTCCTCTGCCCGGCGTCCGGCGATGAAGGGCTTGGCGGCGCGCAGGATGCCGTCGCGGCTGGGCAGCGGCGCAGCCAGCAGCAGGTCGCGCGAGAAGCGGATCTGGTAGTCCTCGACGATCTCGTTGGTGTCGGGGTCCTCGCCCTCCAGGTCCTCCATCTCGTAGTCGTCGCGGTCGGGGCGCTCCTTCTTGTCCTTGGGGTCCTTGGGCGCAGGCGGCTCGTCGCGCAGGAAGCGCAGCTCCTCGAGCGGCTTGTCCTTGGGGGCAATCTCCTCGCGCTTGGTGGCCACCTTCTCGGAGTTCGGGTTGCCGAAGTGGCCGTTCAAGTCGGCCTCGCCCATGGTCTTCTTGGGGGCGAAGACGTCGACGCGCTCGCGGGTCAGGCGCGAGGGGACGAGCTCGATGTCGGGGGTGATGCCCACCTCCTGGATGGAGACGTCGCCGGGGGTCAGATACTGGGCGATGGTGAGCTTGAGGGCGCTCTCGTCGGGGAAGTCGTAGAGCACCTGCACGCTGCCCTTGCCGAAGGTCTGGCGCCCCACCACCACCGCGCGATTGAGGTTCTTGAGAGCGCCGGCGACGATCTCCGAAGCGGAGGCCGAGCCGGCGTTGACGATGACCACCAGCGGCAGCTGG
Source organism: Deltaproteobacteria bacterium (assembly GCA_016218885.1). GTDB lineage: Bacteria > Myxococcota > Myxococcia > Myxococcales > UBA5297 > JACRCT01. Next base: position 2,491 of record JACRCT010000240.1, read on the forward strand.
GTGTCGCTCTCGTCGGAGTGGGCCTTCTTCACCTCGCGCATCTTGTCCGAGTAGCCCACGGTGGTGACGATGGTGCCCTCGCTGACGAAGGCGTCGGAGACCTGGATGGCCTGCTCGAGCAGACCGCCGGGGTTGCCGCGCATGTCGAGCACCAGGCCCTTGAGGCCGGGCTTTCCTCCGGCGCCGTCCGGACGGGCGAGCGCCTCCTGCTTGAGGCGCTTGAGCTCGGCGTGCAGGTCGCGCGCGGTGTTGCCCTGGAAGCCCTTGAGCTTGATGTAGCCGATGTTGTGCTCGAGCAGCTTCCCGTCCACCGACTCGACGTTGATGATGGCCCGGGTCAGGGTCATCGCCTTGGGGGCGGGCCAGCCGCTGCGGAGCACGGTCAGGGCGACGTCCGAGCCCGGCTTGCCGCGCAGGCGGTCCACCGCGTCGTTCAAGTCCATGTTGACGGTGGACTCGTTGCCAATGCGCTGGATGACGTCCTTGCTCTTGATGCCGGCGCGCTGCGCGGGGGTGCCCTTGAGCACCCGCACCACGGTGAGGTTGCCCTCCTTCATCTGGATGATGAAGCCCAGCCCGCCGAACTACCCCTTGGTCTGCAGCTTCATCTCCTTGAAGTACTCGGGCTTGAGCAGGATGGAGTGCGGGTCGAGGGTGGTGAGCATGCCGTTGACGGCGGCGTACTCGATGTCCCGGGTGTCCTGCTTGGCCTGCACGGAGAGGTTCTTGTTGATGAAGTCGAAGACGTCCTTGAGGGCGAAGGTCATGCGCCAGAAGGTGTCCACCCCGGAGATGTCGAACTCCTTGGAGACCTTGTCGACGGTGACCCGGATCTTGGGGGACTTCTCGTCGCCGTCGACCATGATCTCCGCCACCTGGCGCTCGACGTTGTCGAGAGCGGCGACGAGCATCTTGCGCGGCTGGATGCGCTTGGGGTCGAAGTAGTTGTCCTTGATGAGCAGGACCACGCGGTTGAAGACCCGCAGCGCCGAGAGATCGTGGTCGGGCTTGTCCTTGCGGGCCAGGTCCGACTCGGCGGCGTGGGCCGCGGAGCCGATGGAGGCCGGGAGCCGGTCCGAGGCCGCCAGCCCCCAGAGCAGCAGCAGGACGACCACCGCGACGATGCGCAGCGGGGCGAAGCGGAAGGGACGGGCGGAGTCGCTCGAAGACACGATGGGACCACCTTCATCGGGACGCGGCGCGTCGGCCGCCCGGGTCGTTCCCGGCAGCTACATCCTGTGTGGGTGTGGGCGAAGCAAGAGTGCCCCTGGGGCAAGCCTTCGCGGGGCATTCGGCCATGCGATCGCTTGCTGATCGTGAGGCATCATAATCACCGCTCCAGGGGCCCACAAGGCAGCAAACCCGGTTCAGTTCGCGGGGTTGGCGGGCTCGCAGGGCAACAGCCCCCTCGTCGAAAAGATGCCCTGGAGTGAGCACCGTTGCCCTGCTCGCCCCGCTTGCGCAGAAGCTGGCCGGAGGGCCGGCAGGCGCGAAGGACAAAGGAAGGCGCACTCACCCTCGGACGCTGCTTGCTCGCTCGAGCGCATGAGGGGCGCCAGCAGTGACCCGTGCGCCTGGGCATGCCAGCATGGTCTCGATGATCGCCGACGCCAGCGCCGCCATCCTTGCGGGAGGCACAGGTACCCGCCTGGGCGGCGCTGCCAAGGCGTTCCTCGAGATCGAGGGCCGTAGCATCCTCGCCCGCCAGCTCGAGGTGCTCAGGCCGCTGTTCGCCGAGGTGCTGATCATCGCCAATGACCCGGTCCCCTACTCCGAGCTCGGCTTGCGGGTGGTCCCGGACAGATTTCCGGGCAGAGGGGCGCCTGGCGGGGTACATGCCGCGCTGGAGGCCGTCAGCTCCTTCGGCTGGGTCTTCTGCGTCGCCTGCGACATGCCCTTCCTGCAGGCGAGCCCCATCGCGCTGCTGGCGGCCCATCGGGGTCAGGGGGTCGACGCGGTGATGCCCATCCGCCGCGGGTACTACGAGCCCCTGTTTGCCTTCTACGCCCGAACGCTCGCCGCCCCGTTCGGCAAGGCGCTCTCCGTGGGCGCCCCTTCCCTGGTGCGGCTGCTCGACGCGGCGAGCACCGTGCGGGTGAGCGAGGAGGAGTACACCCGGGCTGATCCCGGCGGCCGGTCTCTCGAGAACGTGAACACCCCCGAAGACCTGGCGCGCGCCAGCCCAAGAGCACCGCGAGACCAGCCGCGAAGGTGAAGTGGGGCCGTGAAGCCGAGCCCTCACCCCCCGGTGGCCTGGGATTTCCCAGTCGGGCCTCAGAAACCCGAAGACCGCTTTCGTGTACGATTCGGGCGCAACTCGTCGAGATCACAGGTGGGCCTTGGCGAGGGAAGCCGGGGCCCCATTGGAGGATTTCGTGCAAGAGAGCGAGCTTCGCAAGCGAATCCAGGAGTATTTGCGGACGGGCATGCTGCCGGCGGCGCTGGGACTGGCGTTGGCCAGCTGCGGTGGCGAAGTGGCCAAGTACATGGCACCCATGCCCGAGGACAGCGACGCCGGCCAGGCCGACGCGGGCGAGTCGACGGTGCGCTACGCCGCGCCGATGCCCGACAGCGGCCTGTAACCCGGGTGGAGTTGCTGCTCATCGACGCACGACAGCGAGGTGAGGGGTGCTCGAGGTCCTGAGGCGAGTCGGGTTCACGCCGCGCTCCTGCGTCTGGGAGCTGACCCTCGCCTGCAACCTGCGCTGCGGTCATTGCGGCTCCATCGCCGGGGCCAGGCGCAGCGACGAGTTGACCCGCGACGAGCTCTTCGACGTGGCTGACCAGCTCGTCCGGCTCGGCTGCCGCCGGGTGACGCTCAGCGGCGGCGAGCCGACGCTCCATCCCCATTGGCACGAGGTGGGCCAGCGGCTCGCGCGCCAGGGCGCCCGCGTCAACCTCATCTCCAACGGTTGGAGCTGGAACGAGCGCTGCGCCCAGCTGGCGATCGAGGCAGGGCTGTGCGCGGCGGCTTTCAGCCTCGACGGCTGGCAAAAGGAGCATGACGCCTTGCGGCAGGAGGGCTCCTTCGAGCGCGTGGTGCGCGCCATCGAGGTCTGCGTGGCCAGCGGGCTGCCGGTGGCGGTCAACACGACGATCACCCGCTTGAACCAACACCTGCTCCCTGAGCTCTATCCCTTCTTGCAAGACCATGGCGTCTTCTCCTGGCAGCTCCAATTCGCCACGCCCACCGGGAACATGGGCCAGCACCGCGATTGGGTCGTCGCCCCCGAGGATCTCCTGTGGCTCGTCCCGGCCATCGCCGAGCTCTGCCAGCGCCAGGGCGGCCTGCGGGTGGAGCCGAGCGACGACATCGGCTACTACGGCGTCCCGGAGGCGGCGCTGCGCGGCAAGGACCCTGCCCTGCCCTTCTGGCTCGGCTGCCGCGCGGGTTGCCAGCTCGTCGGCATCGAGAGCAACGGGAACGTGAAAGGGTGCCTCTCTCTGCCGTCGGCGATGAATGGCGAGCGGCAGTTCGTGCAAGGCAACCTGCGCGAGAGCCGCCTGGAGGCCATCTGGAACCGGCCCGACGCCTTCGCCGCGAATCGCACCTTCGATGAGCAGCAGCTCAAGGGCTTCTGCCGGGTCTGCCGATACCGCGACGTGTGTCGTGGAGGCTGCACCTGGACCAGGTACACCCTGCGCCAATCCTCCGAGGGCAACCCCTACTGCTTCTACCATCAGGCCGTGAGGCACGGGCGCACCGAGCTCATCGGCGAGGAACCGACCGCAGCCGAGCGGGAGTACTTCTTCAAGGCCCGCTGATCAGCGACCGCAGGAGGGTGAGCACGCTCCAGGCCTGGATAGCTCGAAGCGATGCCGAGGCAACCCAAGCTCGACGACAGCGGCGGCTCCTTCCAGGCCTGCGTCCTCAAGGCCACTACGCGCATCGCGGAAGGCACCGAGACCCGGGCTCTACTTCGCAGCGCGCGCGAGGTCCTCGTGCTCGAAGGCGGCCTCCATGCGCTCAAGCTCCCTCGGCGACAGACCCGATCGCCTTGCCTCTGCACGCCAAGTCTTCACGGACGAGGCTACCTCGCGGGCGATGCGACCTGCCTCGGCCTTAATGATGCCGAAACGAGGTGCGACGGCGAAGGCTGTCTCCATCGATGCCGTGGGGTCCTCCTCGTCCAGAGCCAGGGCGTGCACGCGTGGCCTCACGTCTGGGGGCATCGGGTTCAGGTCATAGGCAGGCGCCAGGCGCCAGCCGACCCCGTCGTGGAGGAAGCCATGGTTCCGCAGGTGGTCGTCCGTATTGGAGACCAGGACGTTGAAGGCGAGCCTGCGCCACAGCTCGCGCAGGTCCTCCTCCGGCTCGGACCCTCCCTGGCGCAGCACCTCCGCGAGCTCGAGGTAGCTGTGCGGCTGGTTCTCCTCGGCAGAGAGCGCCGTCATCGCCGACATGAAAGGGATGCGCACCGACCCCTGGCGGTCGAAGCGGTCCAGCAGGAGAACTGGCTTCTTCGCCACGAGCTCGAGCCTGAAGGCCGGAACCCGGATTCCGGCACCTCGGGCGAGCGAGAGCGTCGTCGCCTCCCATCGGGTGATGGGCCACTCGTCATTCTTGCTGGGGAACTTGGCGACGAGCAGAGCGCCGTCCGGGTGGCGCACCGAGGCCTTCGGTCGGGCTCCTCCGAGCGAGGTGCCGGGCGCGAGGAGGAGGGTGAGGTCTTCGTCGGTTTCCTCGTCGGCGACGATGCGCGCGGTCGCCCCAAGGAGCCGCGGTAGCTCGACCAGGGGCGGCACGCGCTTGCCTCCGGTCGCGAGGAAGGTGCCCGAACGAGCCGAGCTTGCCTCCTGGAAGCGGAGCGCTCCCAGACGAGTCTCGTCGTCGACGAGGAGAAGGAAGTCCACGGCGGTGAGAGCTCGAGGAGGGCGCCCCTCGCGCCGCGCCTGAGCCCGCTCGGCGCGGCGGAGCAGCGTCTGGCCCCAGCGGTCGGGGGCTGGGTCGGTGAAGGCACGAAAGATGGCCAGCGCCGTGTGTGACCGGCCCTCGTCGAGCGGAAGATCGGGATCGAGGGAGAAGGCTCGCGGGTGCTTGCGCCATGCCTCGGCGTACTCGAAGGACGCGCCCTCGCGTGGAAGGCTGCGCGTCCACAGCCTGCCGCACAGGGTAGGCGTCCCGGCGACGTCCACGTAGACGAGGATGTCGCGGTTCATGGAGCCGGCTCCAGCGGACGCTTGCGAGGCATTCGCACCCGCTTGGGCAAGCTCTCGAGCTCGAGCGCCCGCCCAACGGGATCAGCGCCCAGGTCGGCGAGGGCCCCAATACGATCGCCCAGACCGTAGACGAACAGCACGGTCGCGTAGATCCCCATCGATACGCCGGGATCGCCGCGCTCCACCCGAGAGAGCGTCGCCCGGCTGATCAAGGCACGTTGGGCGACCAAGGCCATGGTGAGCCGGCGGCGCCGGCGCGCGGCAGACAAGTCCTGCCCCAGCTTGCGCAGCGCGCGGGTCATCGCGACGGGGAGGGCAGGGAGGGCGCGGGATGACTTCATGATGGCTCATAATCTAGCCCAAGCTCAGCACTTCGGTCACATTTATGAGACCGTAAATGACGACACCCTCTCAAGGAGGAGCCGGAAGGAGAGCAGAGGGGCAGACGGGCCAGACGAGGAATCCGTCCTGGATCGTCCGTCGACGAATGAGGCTCGATATCGAACGGCTGAAGCAGGAGTTCGAGGGTCGTGACGAGGTCGGCCTAGCGATCCTCTTCGGATCAGCCGCAGCCGGAAACGCCGGCCCGCGCAGCGACCTCGATCTAGCGGTGCGACTGACCTGCCCGCTGAGCGTCTGGCAGCTCGCCGGCCTGGTACAGGATCTGTCGCAGGCAGCGGGCCGGCAGGTCGATCTGGTGGACCTCGACGGTGCGCGCTCGGCGCTGCTCCGCCGCGAGACTGCCAAGGGCCGCCTGCTCAAGGGCGACCCGGCGGAGCTGGTGGATCTCCGCGTCCCCGCCATCCGCGAATGGCGCGATGTCAGACCTCGCTTTTTGCCGGTGCAGCACCGCTTCGCTGCGAAGGCTCCTCCCACCCGGGGATCCCCGCCGATGACCGAGGACGTCCTGCGCCGTAGGGCCGAGCGGCTGCGAGAGCTCCTGTCGAAGATCGAGCGGATCGGCGCGCGGAACGACTTCGAGGCCGACGAGGCGGTGCACGACCTCTGCGCCTACTACCTCATCCTCGCGGTGGAGCAGTGCTGCGACCTCGCCGAGCACCTCCTCTCCGAGCGCGGCTGGGGCTTGCCCGAATCCGCTGGCGGGGAGTTCGACCTTCTCGCAAGTCACGGCGTCATCCAGGCAGCTCTCGCGCGACTGATGCGCGAGGCCGCCGGCCTGCGCAACCTCCTCGTGCACCAATACGCGAGCGCCGACTGGGCGCGAGTGCGGGAAGCCGCTCGCGATCCAGCCGCGATTGCGCGATTTCCTCCTCGCTGTGCTCGCGTTCGAGGGTGTGCCGTTAGCGTGACACCGCTTCGGGCAGGGGCAGGGCGGGCCCATCGCCAGGTCTCCGAGTTGGAGGACAACGCCTTGGCTGGCCACCTCGGCCTGGCGCCGGGCGACCGCCCCTCGTCGGGGCGCGCGAGACCCTCGACCTCCGCCTCGCCGCCAACCCTAGTGCCGCTTGACGTTAGTAACGCTGCACGTTACCTTTGGCGGCATGATTCGCTCCTTTCGCTGTCGGAAGACGCAAGCGATCTGGAGAGGCGATGCATGTCTGGATCTACCCGCAGACATTCAGGGCGGAGTGCGAAGGAAGCTCAGGATGCTCAACAACTCGCAGCAACTCCAGGACCTGCGAGTTCCACCGAACAATCGCCTCGAGGCGCTCAAGGGGGACCGGAAGGGCCAGTTCAGCATCCGCGTCAATCAGAAGTGGAGGATATGTTTCAGGTGGTTGGACGGGGCTGCATATGACGTGGAAGTGGTCGATTATCACTAGGTGCAAGCCATGGCAAAAGACAAGAAGCTGAGCAACGTGCACCCCGGGGAGGTCTTGGTGGAGGAATTCATCAAGCCGATGGGAATCAGCCAGTACCAGCTCGCCAAGGGCATCCATGTACCTCTGACTCGAATCGCAGCAATCTGCCAGGGACGTCGCTCCATCACCGCCGACACTGCGCTACGGCTCGCAAAGTTCTTTGGAACAAGCGCAAAATTCTGGCTTGGACTCCAGGAGGACTTCGATCTCGAGGAGGAAGCACGCACCAAGGCGGCCGAGCTTGAGGCCATTCGCCTCTTCCAACCTGCGCCCGCGTAAGACGGACTCGCTCCGCGAAGGACGGCCTGCAGCAAGAACGGCACGCTCAGCCGCTGGCTCACCGAGCTATCGGCCGAGGCCGGCATCCGCCGCATCGCCAGCCATGGCGCTCGGCACACAAGTGGCGACGTGGCGACCACTGCATCGTCACCGCCTGTCGAAGTCAGGGCCGTCGACAAGAATCGATTCGGGGACCGTGGCCTCGAGCGTGGCCAGACCGCTTTCCGTCACGTCGATGACCCCGGCATCGAGCCGCCTGCCGCGGGGACCATACACGCGGACCAGGTAGCGACCGGTGGGCAGACCAGAGGCGCGGACCTCTCCAGCACCACTTGCATCGATGGTGGCCATGTCGTACCAGCCAGGCGGCGGATGACCAGGCTCATCGACCAAAAATTGTGTGAAGTTCGCCGTCCAAGCTTCGCGCTCGCGTTCTTCGAGAGTGCCTAGAAGGGGGCTGTGTCCCACTGGAATGGACTCAACGATTTGCGCCACCGCTTCGGACGAGGGCGTTTCGGGCTCCAGTCGCAGCAGGACTCTCTTCCCGGGCCTGGGCGGCGCGTGAATGCGGACTCGGGCGGTGCCGCCAACAGAGAGGCGGACAGTGGCCTCTCGCGGCTTCCCGGAGGGCATCCAGACCTCGACCGGCCGGTACCCCACCTTGTCCACGTGCTTTTGCTGGATCGCCACGGCGCTGTCACCCTCGGGGGCAAAAAGTTCGATAAGACGAGTGCCGACGTTCGAGGAGATCAGGCTCTTTCCCGCGTTCTCCGCTGTTGCTTCCCCGAAGGAATAGGCCTTTCCTTCAAGATACTCGGCTGCCTCACCAGGCTGCTCGAGCCAAATTAGGACACGCTGCTGCGGGTGATACATCCAGACTTCTTCAAGAACACCATCGGCGAACACGTAAACGGTTCCTCGGCGATCCTTGCGCCAGACACGCTCGGGCCAATCCGGATGATTCACCAAGCCGCCTGGCCAGCGCGCCTCGATCTCGGCTCGCCTCGTCGAACCGATGACAATGCCGTCGTCGGTCGTGCAACCACGACACGAGACGTAGAAGCAACGAGCCAGGTTGCTTCGCGCCCAGGTTGTCGCCTTCAACACCTCTTGGCCAGCGAACCTCACCGTGGCCTCTTGTCCGCCGTCTTCGATTGACCACGGTGCGTTCATGCGCTTCGGGATGGCTGCGCCGAGGGCAAGTGGGCCGACGCGGGTTTCTGAGATAAGAATCGCTTTCATCGTGGATGCTCGAGGCGTTTGCTGTCGCTCTGCACACCGACCAAGGCGGCAACCAGCCACAATGGGTCACGCAGCCCGCGGTCGCGCTCCTATAGTCCCGGTTCCTACTCCACGCACGGCACCGTCACCACCCTCGCCGGCGCCATGGTCTGCCGCAGCTGCACCTTCGCTCCCGAGGCGCAGTCGGCGAACGAGGGACCAGCCACCACCTCGCCGAAGCGACCGAAGCGGGCCTCGATGATCGCGCCCTCGCGCGCGGTCAGACCCGTCCCGTCGCTGCTCCACACCGTGATGCCTTCGAGCGCGAGCCGCGCGCCAACCTGGGCGATCACCCCACCCGCCTGCGCTTCCGCGATCTCCAATCCCACTCCCCGCCCCTGACCTCCCTGCATCGTCAAGCCCGTGCCCGAGCTTTCCTCCAGGAACAGGTGCCGCAGCACCAGCCCCTCGCAGAGCTCGGCGAAGAGGGCGTCGCCCTCGGTCTGGCCGCGCGCACCCCGCACCAGAGTCCCGGTGACCTCGCCCTGTGCGCGATGAAAGGCGATTCCCGTCGCGCCGGGGTCGAGCACCACGCCGTCCTCTATCGTCGCCGCCGAGTCGATGAGGGCGATCGCCGCGAGCACCGCCGGGCCGACATGCACGTGATGACGCAGCTCGATCTGCGATCGCACGACGGTAATCGCGGCCTGCACGCAGAAGGCGGTAGCCGAATCCTCGACGCGCAACTGCGCCTCGTCCCGCGCCTCTATCCCCGACTCCCAGCGCGACACCAGCACGTCCCGAAGCTCGAGGGAGGCGCCCTGGACCAGAATCCCGGTGCGTCTCCCCTGCGCCACCACCGCCCCTCGCACCCTGCCGCGGCAGCCCTCGGTGCAGGCGATGCCGCTGACCGCGCCCTCGATGGTCCCGCCGGTCACCTCCATGCTCCCGCCGCGGGCGCGGACGGCGAACTCGAAGGGACCCTCGAAGCGAGCGTCGCGCACCTCCAACCCGGCCTTCGACCCATCCAGGCCCACCAGCCCGCGCCGGTCGAACGAGGCCGCGAATTGGCCTCCCTGCACCTCGGCCGTCGCTCCCTCCTCGACGAGCACGGCCGCGCGCCTCTGGGCCGAGAACCCCAGCTCTCTCAAGCCACTGCGCCCTGCCAGGACGCGCACGCCGATCTCTCCGCCCTGCACGGACAGTCCCTCGAGGATGGCTGGGGCGCGCAGCTCAACCACCGTACCCGTCGAGTCGGGCGAGACAAGCACGGAGTGGCCGCGCTTGCCGACTACCGTCACTGCCCTCTCGATGACGAGGCGCTCGGTGTACAGCCCAGGCTCGAGGACGATGATGTCGCCATCGCGGGCCGCGGCCAGCGCGGCACCCACGGTGCGGAAGGGCCGGGCTCGACTTCCATCGGGAGCGGGAACGACGCTCGTGGGATCGGCGACGATGAGCCTCTGCTGTGCGGCGGAGCTCGCCGCGCTCGCCTCGGTCGCCAGCAGAGCGGCCAGGCAGGCGAGCGTGAGGCTCACTCGGAGGTCCCTGGAGGCAGGGCGAGCACTTCCTTCTTCCTGGTGGGCGCCTCCACCTTCTCGTCCAGGCTCATCGGCCGGCGCAGCTCACCGGTGCCCCAGCGCGCGTACATCTGGTCGGCGCTCAGGTGAAGCGCCGCGCCGGCGATGGCCATGAAGTCGAGGGTGCGGATGAAGAAGAGCTCCTCGCCCTGGAAGAGCGACACGAAGACGCCCTTGTACGAAGGCGGGCGGATGCCCAGCGACTCGAGGTGGTAGACGAGCCGCGGCAGCACGTCCTTCTCCAGCCAGGCGATGCCGGCGTCGGACGGCGCGACGAGCTCGAAGGAGCGCACCCCGATGCCTTCGCTCTCACGAATGCGGTGGATGGCGTCATTGGCCTCGCGCGCCGGAGAGCGGGAGAAGGCCTTGTCGAGGAGGTCTTGGAGGATGGGTTTCATGGTCGAGACGAATCTAGCGAGCGAGTGTTGCGGCGGCCCCGCCCCGCCGGGTCAACCCCCATCCCCGATAGCCTGGTCGCTCAGGTCCTCCACCGCCGGATCGGGTAGCTCGCCCAGGGGGTCTACCGGCTCGCCCTCCCTCCAGACCTCGAAGTTGAGGTGCGGCCCGGTGCTGCGGCCGGTGGTTCCGGCCAGTCCCACCGGTCCACCCGGCGGCACCTGCATCCCCTCGGTGACGAGAATGGTCGAGAGGTGGCTGTAGCAGGTGGTGATGCCGTTGTCGTGCTCGATCTGGACGTGCAGGCCGTGGCCCCCGGCGCGCCCGGCGCGAGTGACGACGCCGCCCGCTGCGGCCTGGATGAGCTGGCCCGTGCGAGCCTTGAGGTCGACTCCCTGGTGGTCGCGGTCCTCGCCGTGGAAGGGATCGGCCCGCATGCCGAAGAGCGAGGTGACGATCACGGGGTCGAGTGGCCAGGCGAGGCGCTGCAGAGGGGGCCTGGCCTTCTTTCCTAGCCGGCGGACCTCCCCGAGGCGATAGTCGAGGGCCATGCTGCGGGCCTTCACCCCGGCGGCGAGGCCGTCGGGCATCGACAGGTAGTGCTCTCGGTCCAGGTCGATCTCCGCGTCGAGAGCGACGCGGGCGCGCACCACCTCGAGCGGCAGGGTGCGGGTCGCGGGCTCGCGCAGGAGCTTGTCGATCTCCTCCAGGATCTCCGACCAGCCGGAAAGGACCACGGGGGGCATCACGGTCCCGCGCTTGAGCGAGTAGCGCGCCTGTCGCTGCTCGACGGCGAAACGGATGAGCGCGGCATCGATGCGCAGCGGCGGCGGCTCATCCTTGGCGTGCTTCGCTGGGGTCGGAGGACGGGCCCCGAGAGCGACGTTCGAGCCCGAGTCTCGCTGATACGGCTGCGGGGCAAGCTGGTAGGGGAGGAAGGGCTTGCGTGTCGGCTCGGGCTTCGCCACGGGCGTGGCGCAGGCCGAGGCGCACAAGGCGACCAGGACCAGCACTGCGCGAGAGGGAATGCGAGTCGGCACGATGGGGGTGAGCGTACCATCCGGCCCTCGGGCCTCAAGAAGGCGACCGGGAGGGCCGGAAACGCAGCGGGGGCGTAGAACGGGTTTCGCCTCCCCCGATTCGCGCCGCACCGCTCGATGCTGGTAGAAATGGGCGCCCTGAACCTGGGAATCCGAGGAAGGATGGCCGCATGAACTGCCCGCGCTGCGACACCCCGCTCGAGGATCCACAGGCGAGGTTCTGTCCGCTGTGCGGCGCGAGCATCACCTCGCCCCCCGGCGCCACGGTATCGGAGCCAACGTCGAAGCCCGTCGCTCCAGGCGCAGGCACCTACCCGCCCAGCGGACCGCCGCCCGGCGCCGAAACCGCCCCGGCCGGTCCCGGAACCGCGGCTGGAGGCTCGTCGGCCCACTGCGCCGCGCACCCGGAACGCGCCGCGGTCGATATCTGCAGCCGCTGCGGGAGCTTCGCCTGCCGCGAGTGCCTCATCGTGGGCGCGGACGGTCAAGGCATCTGCTCTGCCTGCCACACCCGCCAAGGCGGCGACACCGCTCCCCTGCCCTGGGAGCGACGCAAGGAGCTCGGCTTCTTCAACGCCTACTGGCAGACCACCAAGAGCATCATGTTCAACCCCAACACCGCCTTCGACCGGATGATCCCGGAGACCGGGCAGTGGTGGGACCCGCTCTCCTACGCCATCTTCTCGAACTTCCTCGCCCTTTCCGGAACGATGGTGATGTACGCCTTCATCTTCGGAATCGCGGGAATCGCCGCCCTCGCTCAGTCGGGCGGCACCAACGACCTCGGAGCTGGGGTCACCGCGGGGATCATCGTCGCCATCGTCCTCGCCCTCCTGATCATGATCCCCCTAGGAGCGATCATGGTCGCCTTCATCGGCGGCGGGATCGAGCACCTCGCGCTCAAGCTTCTGGGGGCCAATCCTCGTCCCTTCGAAGCCACTCTGCGCGCCTACTGCTACGCCCACGCTCCCATGTTCTGGGGCGTCGTCCCCCTCTGCGGCGCCTACGCCTATCCCATCTGGCAGATCGTCTGCCGCATCTTCGGATACAAGAGCGTGCACCGCATCACGGGAGGCCAGGCGGCGGCGGGCGTGCTCGTACCAGTGGGCGTGTTCTGCCTCTGCTTCGGCGGCATCTACGGCATCGCTATCGCGGCGGCCATGGCCGCGGGCAACTAGGTTTGCCGCACTCCGGAGGTCGACGACATGGCGATCGAGCAACCGAGGATCGGCCAACCGGTCACCCTGGAGCATGTCGACGGCGCCGGGTATCGCACGATCTTCGAGGGCATCGTGCAGCAGGGCGAGGGCGACCCGGGAGGTGCCGGCGACAGCTCGCTGGTCTCTCTCGCCCGCAACGACGCCCTGCTCGAGAAGGACGATGAGGTCCGCGTCCGCTACTGCGACGACAAGGGCCTGTGCCACTTCCAGACCCGTATCCTCGAGGTCTGTGCGGGGGCGCGGGTCGAGGTGCGGCTCGCGCCGCCCGAGAAGGTCGAGCGCCAGCAGCGAAGGCGCTTCTTCCGTTTGCCAGTCCAGGTTCCCGCGATCTGTGCGCGGCTCGACGCCAAGGGCGATTCCGTCGAGGAGTGCCGACTCACCACCCTGGAGATCGGCGGCAACGGCGCCGGGATGCTCTCCGACCGCGCTTTCACGGTAGGCGAGCGCGTACGCGTCAAGCTCGAGCTGGGCGACAAGTGGGGCGCTGCCGAGGGAATCGGCACCGTGAAGCGCTCGGTGCTGGCGCTCGTTCCCACGGGCGCGGAGCATCGCGTGGCGGTGCAGTTCGTACAGATCGACGCCCGAAGCCAGGCGAAGATCCTGTCCTTCCTGTTGGCCCGGAAGGCGGAGGCGAATAAGCCATGACCCCAGTCCCACCTTGCGGCCTGTACCGCACCCGCGCCGCACTCGGCGACCACGTGCCCGCGGGCCGGCTCGTGTACTTCCACAACCACGGCGAGCCTGGTCCCGGCATCTACCTGCCCAGCGGCTGGAAGCTGAACCACGCCAGCTTCCACGCGCGCGGCACGCCGCTCCCCTCGCCCGAGTGGGCCGCCAACCTCGAGCCCTTGCCAGCCGAGGGCCTCTACCGGGTGCGGGAGCCCTTCACCTGCTGCAAGCGCGGTTGCCGCACGTTCGAAGCCGATCTCCTGGTGCAGCTGGGCTACGACGCGACCGCCCGGCCGCTGCTCTTCGTCCCCGAGTGGACCGACGCCGGGCTGGCCATCCCCGAGACCGGCACGCCGCTCGACCCCGATCGCCTGGGCGCCCTGGCCAAGCTCCGCGTCTCCCAGGCTCACCTGCCTTCCGATCTCGAACCCCACTAGCCTCCGAGGTCCGCCATGTCCGAGCTGCGCGAGCGCATCTTCTGGCACGAGCTCAAGTCCCCGGTCGGCACCCTGCTTACGCTGCTCGACGTGATGGCGGACGGTTTGGCCGGCGAGGTTCCCGAGGGCCTGCGCGATCTGCTCGTGCGAGCCCGACGACAGGCGGTGCGCTCGTCGAACATGATCGCCGCCGCGCACGATCTCGCCCGGCTGCGAGACGGGAAGCTGACCTTCAAGCGCGAGCCGGTCGATCTGGCGGCGGCGACACGCCTTGCGGCCCAGGATGCGCAGACCGCGGCTGCGGCCAAGGCGTTGCGCCTGGAGCTCGCTCCCGAGCCCGCGTGCCTGAACGTGTGGGCCGATCCCGTCCAGCTCGCCCGCTGCCTCCAGCCGCTGATGCGCGCCGCCATCGAAGCCTCGGCGAGGGACAAGGCCATACGCGTCGAGATCGCCAGCACCGCAAATCAGGCGGTCCTGACAGTTGCACTGGAGACGCTGAGCGCGCCGAACGTGCTCGTGGAGGCCTTCGGCCCGGACAGCGTCCTCGGTCTCCGCGGAGGATTGGCCATCGGTCTGCCGGATGCACAGCTGCTGGCGGCGGCGATGGGGGGCAATGCCGAGGTCGTGGGCGAGCGCCTGCTTCGACTGACGATGCCGATCCACGCGCCATAGGGCGAATCATCGAAGCGACGAAACGCGATCCGCTCGCTCCTTCCTCCTGGGAGCGTAGGCGTCCCGCGCCTCCGAGGTAGCGTAGACCCATCGACCCGTAGGCCTGTAGACCGTAGGCCCGAGCGCAAGCGAGCCGGCAGCGAAGAGCACCGGACTGCGCGGAGCAGGGCGGTGAGCGCGAGCGAATCGGCAACCAGCCCCGTGAAGCGCGAAACGAGAAGCCCCAGATCGGCGACATCCAGAAGGATGGTTCAGAGCCATGAGGTCACGACCTTCAGTTCAGGGCACTGCGGCCGGGACGCCCGCGTTCCCAGGAGGGCTGGCCTCGAGCCGTGCCCGCGCCCGGCGCACGAGTGCCTGCACGGCGTCGCGGGTCTGCTCCTTCAACTTCTCAGGATCGGCGTCTGGCAGAATGGGCTCCCCAGGCTCCAGCGCGAGCAGGACCTCCGGCATCGAGCCCAGCCGCCTCCAGTGCGCGCCGAAGCTCTCGTCCCCGTAGCAGGCCGCCTCGCTCTGATAGGCGATTCCCAGCGGGACGACCTCCGCCCGGGCCCGCTCGGCGGCCACGAACGCACCCGCCCGGAAGGGCCGCACCTCGTCACCCAGGAAGGTCGTCCCCTCGGGAAAAACGAGGATCCCCCTGCCTCCGCGCAGCGCCTCTGTCATCGCCGCCACCGCGGCCGAGCCGCTGGCTTTGTCCTGGCGGTCCACGAACACCGTGCCCACCCGCCGCGCCACCGGCCCGATGATGGGCCAGCCGGCGAGGTCGCCGCGACTCAGGGCGTTGGCCTCCACGAAGCTCAGATACACGAAGACGTCCAGCATCGAGCGGTGGTTCATCACGAAGACGCGCCCCACTCCGCTGGCGTCCTGGCCGGGGAGGAAGGAGCCAGGCCTGAACGGGGACAGGACCCTGCCCCCCAACAGCCGCAGGACCTGCCGGCCATAGCGACGCATCCAGCGGCGGGTCACCTCCGTGCTCTCGCGCGAAGGAGAGACGAGCCGGGTCAGCTCCATCCCCGCGAAGTCGGCCACGGTACAGCCGATGACGCTCATTGTGCGGAGGGAGAAGCGCATGGCGGAGCGCATCGTACCGCGGTTGCGCCGCAATGCTTGCGGTCGTAGAGGCAGAGGTCTATCCCTGGCTGCCACTGGGAGGTTCGCCATGTTCGTCGAGGCCGAGGTCGAGGTTGCCGTCACCGACAAGACCCTCACGTCCACCGACGAATATGACCTCAAGCTCTGGCTGCAGCGGGCCTTCAAGCTCAACGCCTGCTACCGAATCTCGGGCTTCAAGCCAGGAGCGAAGCGCAGCTTCCGCGCCACCGTGGCCCTCAACACCCGCGTCCTCCCCGAGGCGGAATGGAAGGCGCTCGAGGGCGACCAGAGCGCCGCGGCGATGCGCCGATTCGTCGAGACCAGCTTCACCGGCAAGGGCACCTGCCGGTGCGTGAGCGAGCCGAATCTCAAGGGGATGTGAGCCTCCTATGAAGCATCCGAGGGAGGCAGGCTCTTCGCCGCTCTCCCATTGCCCCAGCCGGAGCGTGCCGCTCGTGGCCGGCGTGCTGGCGCCAGGCTTCCCCGCTGCTCGGCGTCGCTCTCGGCAACTTCGACGTCGGAGCTGCCGCCCGGGAGCACGAAGCGCCGCATCAGCTGCTTGACCTGCGCGGCGTTGGCGGACAGCTGCTGTGCGGAGGAGGCGGTCTCCTCGGCAGCCGCGGAGTTGCGCTGCGTCACCTGGTCGATCTGCGAGAGCCCCTGCGAGATCTGGGAGATGCCCTGAGCCTGCTCGTTGCTCGCGGAGGCGATCTGCGCCACCAGATCGGCCGTCTTGACCACGTTGGCGACGATCTTGCCGAAGGCGTCGGCGGTGCTGCGGGCGACCTCCAGCCCTCGTTCCACCCGCTTGGCCGAGTCGGAGAGCATCTCTGCGGTTTCGCTGGCGGCCTTGGCGCTGCGCCCGGCGAGGCTGCGGACCTCCTGGGCGACCACGGCGAAGCCCTTGCCGTGCTGGCCTGCCCGGGCCGCCTCCACCGCGGCGTTCAAGGCCAGCAGGTTGGTCTGGAAGGCGATGTCGTCGATGGTCTTGATGATCGCCGAGATCTGCCGGCTGGAGGTATGGATCTCGT
Source organism: Deltaproteobacteria bacterium (assembly GCA_016218885.1). Classification (GTDB taxonomy): domain Bacteria; phylum Myxococcota; class Myxococcia; order Myxococcales; family UBA5297; genus JACRCT01. The sequence goes on from JACRCT010000240.1 coordinate 19,117, forward strand.
TCATCGCCACGACCATGGACTTGATCTCGCCGTCGCCCTGCTCGGCGGCGCTGCGCGCGGAGGCGACCAGCCGGTTGGCCTCCCCCGCATTGACCGCGCTGCTCTTCGCCTGGGACGAGACCAAGGTCATGGTGCTGGAGATCTCCTCGATGGAGGAGGCCTGCAAGGTCGCTCCCTGCGAGAGCGCCTGGCTGGCCTCGGCGATCTCCTGGGAGCCGATGGCCACCTGCCCAAACGAGTTGTTGAGCTCGCTCACCAGCCGGCGCAGCTGCTCGAGCATCGTCTGCAGCGCGCTCCCGAGCTCGTCGCGATTGGAGGCCAGCCCCACGTCCTGGCGCAGATCGCCCTGCGAGATGATCTTGGCCAGGACCGCCTTGGCCCGCTGGGCCTCGGCCCTGGACTGGAAGGCGGTGGCCATCTGGCCCACCTCGTCATCCGAGTGGCTCGAGACCTCGACGTCGAAGTCCCCCTGCGCCATTTGACGGGCGGCAAGGGTGACCTGCTGCAGCGGGTCGGCCACGCGTCGGGCAAGCAGGTACCCAACCGCCGGAAGCACGCATAGCAGGAGAAGCGCGATGAGCCCCACCACTCGCAACAAGGAGGAGGTGGAAGCCTCCAGCACGCCCTGTTGAACCTTGACCGCGGCGTCGATGTTGTCGACGTATTCGCCCGTCCCGATCACCCAGCCCCAGGGCTCGAAGCGCTTCACGTACGAGATCTTCATGTAGCCGATGTCCACGTTCCGGGCCGGGTCGGGCCAGTAGTAGCGGACGACGCCCGTGCCGTCGGAGGAGTCGCGCACCGCCTTGTTCATGTCCACGAACAGGTTCACGGCGGGGATGTGCTTCACCGTCGCGTCGTCAGAGGAGTAGACCGTGCCCTGATACTCCATGCGCGTGAAGCGGCGCTTGTCCACGAAGTCGGAGATATCGGTCCCGTCGAGCTTGCTCAGGACGGGGTGCATCACCATGCGGGGCTTGGACGGGTCGCGCTCGTCGAGGGTATGGACCCAGAGGTACGACTTCTTGTCCTTGCCGAAGCGCATCTTGCGGAGGGTGTCGATGCACTCGCCCCGCGCCGCGTCCGAAGACTTGTCGGCCTTGGCCTCGTAGCAGGCGTTGAGCGCGCTGTAGGCCACCTCCACCTTCCCGCGCAGCTCGCGGACGGCGGCCTCCTCCATCAGGGTTCGCATGCCCTCGCCCTGCTCTCGCATCTGCGAGTTGAGCATCCAGCTCGCGGCGAGGTACAGCACGATGAACCCGGCGAGGACCGGCCCGAACGACCCCAGAGTGAGCTTGGTGCGCAGTTTCACGGCGAGACCCCCTGCTACCGGCGTCAGGAACCCGACGCGGTCTGAGCTGGGTCAACTGGAATACACGCCGCGGGCCAACCCTCCGAAACCGCACACTGGCAACAAGAACGCGGACCTGGCGCCAAGCAGGCAGGGGGCCAAGGAAACCCATGGGTCGTCCTGGCCCCGCTCGCCTCGAGGGAACCTCACCACCCGCACTGCCGGCTCTGGTTCTGCTCCTGCAGCCATTTCTGGAGGGGCGCGAAGTAGTCGAGGATCGCGGTGGCGTCCATCTGGCGCTCGCCCGTCATCTGGTAGAGCGCCTCAGACCAGGGCTTGGAGGCCCCGAGGGCGAGCATCGCCTTGAGCTTCGCGCCCGCGTCCTTGTTGCCATAGATGGAGCAGGAGTGCAGCGGTCCCGCATGGCCGGCGGCCTTGCACAGCGCGCGGTGGAACTGGAACTGGAGGATGCGCGCGATGAAGTAGCGGGTGTAGGGCACGTTGGAGGGGATGTGGTACTTGGCGCCGGGGTCGAAGTCGGCCTCGCTGCGTGAGACCGGAGCCTCGACGCCCTGCAGGTCGCGCCGCAGCTTCCACCACGCCGCGTTGTAGTCCACGGGCGCGACCTTGCCGCGGAAGACGTCCCAGCGCCATTGGTCGATGAGCTTGCCGAAGGGCAGGAAGGCGACGCGCTCCAGAGCGTCCTTGAGCTGGACGTTGATGAGCGCCTGCTCGTCGGCCGAGACCTTGCCGAGCAGCTTCACGTCCTGCAGGTACTTGGGCGTGATCGACAGAGCGATGGCGTCGCCGATGGCCTCGTGGAAGCCGTCATTGGCCCCCTGCTGGAAGAGCGCGGGCAGCTGGTAGTACTGGCTGTAATAGTAGTTGTGCCCCAGCTCGTGGTGGATGGTGACCAGATCCTCCTGCGTGGTGCGGATGCACATCTTGATGCGCAGGTCGTTGGAGAACGACGGATCCCAGGCGCTGGCGTGGCAGACCACCTCGCGGCCCTGGGGCTTCTCGAGCATCGAGCGCTCCCAGAACGTCGCGGGCAAGGGGTCGAAGCCGAGCGAGACGAAGAAGGCCTCGCCGAGCCTGACCATCTTCTTCGGGTCGTATTTCTGCTTGCGGAGCGCGGCGTCGATGTCGAGCGAGGCCCTGCCCGGATAGGGCTCGACCAGGTCCCAGATGTTCTCCCACTCCTGGGCCCACATGTTCCCCAACAGGTGCGCGGGGATGGGCTTGCCGTCGGGGACCTTGTCCTTGCCGTAGACCTTCTGCAGCCGACCGCGGACGTAGCAGTGCAGCTGCTCGTAGAGCGGGCGGACCTGCTGCCAGAGTCGGTCGCTCTCCTTCTCGAAGTCGGCGGGGCTCATATCGTAGCCGGCGCGCCACAGCTCACCCGTGTCGGAGAAGCCCACCTCTCGCGCGCCTTCGTTGGAGAGGGCCACCAGGCGCTCGTACATGGGGCGCATGGGCACCGAGATGGTTTGCCAGCCGGCCCAGGCATCGAGCAGCTCGTCCCACTTGCGGCTCTTGGCCAGCACCTCCTCGAGCTGCTGCAGGTCGCGGCACTTCTTGCCGTCCTTGCCGCACCACTTGCCCTTGCCATACAGGCCCTCGAGCCTGGCCGCGGTGGTGGCCAGCTCCTGGCGCTTCTTGGGATCATTGGGGGCGGGCAGGGCCTGCGAGACGCGCAGCAGATAGAGGGTGCGCGCGGTGTCGGGGTCGAGCCGATCGCGCAGGGAGTCGAAGCGCCGCGAGTCGAGGATGGCCCGGGTGGTGTAGGCCATCACGTCCTCGTTGGCCCAGGCCGCGTTGCGCTCCGTGTCGTCGGTGATGTGGGTGGACTTGATCCACTCCGCGATCTGCTGGCGGGTCCACAGCTCCTTGAGCTCGGCGTTGACCTTGGCGGCGAACGCCTTGGCCTCCTCGGGGGTGGGGCCCAGCGGCGCCACCGGGGAAGGCTGGGAGGCGCGCGCCAGACCGGCGAAGGGCAGGACGAGCAGCAGGGCGAGAGCGATGACGGGGTTCTTGCGCATGGTGCGCGAGACCTTAGCGCACTCGGGTGGATCGGGACGATCGGCGTGAATGGATGCCGGGGAGATTGAGGGGGGAAGGCCCGCTCCCCTGCCCTTCTCCCAGCCCTCCTCGGTGCTGGTGCTCTTCGGCGCCTGAAGCCCCGCACCGCGCCCTCGAGGGAGTGCGCCGTGCTACGGTCCCGACCCGAGCATCACGTCGAGGACGACCGAGCCATGACCCCATCAAGAGCCCTCGCGGTCCTGATCTTCTTGTCAGCCTGCAGCGACGGCGAAATCGACTCGCCGGCCTCTTCCAACACCGAGCAGGTCGGCACCATCCGCGCCAGCATCGGCGGGGAGGCGAAGACGTTCTCGGTGGTGAAGTACACCGGGACCATCAAGCTCAGCGACTGCGTCTACCGCTACAACACCTCCAACCCCTCGGACGGCTCGATCCTCATCGTCGGCCGGGTGGGCGACGAGAAGTTCACGGTCTTCATCGCCACACCGGTGGCCGGCGGCTCCTGGTCGAGCGACCAGTACCACTACCTCGGCTACTCCATCGGCAGCTCCGGCACCGCCGTCGAGACCTCCTCCCAGAATGCCGGCGGGGTGGCGTCCATTCAGCTCACGGCCTTCCCGGGCACCACCGGAACCATCGCCAGCGGCACCTTCTCCGGCACCTTGAAGAGCGCCGACGGCAGTCGCACCGCCATCGTGACCGAGGGCCAGTTCAGCTGCACGATGACGGCGAACTAGCCGCTATAAGGGAGCGGAGCTGGTGGCCGAAGCTCAGTGCAGCCCGACGACCTTGCCTGCTCCCTCCACGTCCATGGTCTCGCCCGAGGGATGCGAGGGCAGCCCAGGCATGAGCCGCATCTCGCCCGCCACCGCGGTGACGAACCCGGCCCCCGCCGAGAGCCGAGCCTCGCGGATGGGCAGCCGGAAGCCGCTGGGCCGGCCCTTGAGCTCGGGCTCGTGGCTCAACGACAGGTGCGTCTTGGCGATGCACACCGGTAGCCGCCCGTACCCGAGCTTCTCGAAGTCGGCGAGCTGGCGCGCGGCCTTGATGAGCACGTCCACCCCGTCGGCCCCGTACATGCGTGTAGCCACCGCCTCGATCTTGCGCGCCAGCGGCCACTCGTCCGGATAGAGCGGCTGGAATCGGCCTTCGTCGGCCTCGAGCATCGACCTCACCGCCCGCGCCAGGGCCTCGGCACCTCGTCCGCCCTCCGCGAAGTGCGTGGAGGTGACCGCCTCCCGCGCGCCTGCCGCCTTGGCGACTTCGCGCACCGCAGCCACCTCGGCCGGCGTATCGGTGGGGAAGGAGTTGATGGCCACCACCACCGGGATCCCGAAGGCGCGCACATTCTCGATCTGCTTGGCGAGGTTGCTCGCCCCGCGGCGCACGGCCTCCACGTCCTCGCGGGTGAGCGCCGCGTCGAGGGGCTTGCCGGAGACGATGCGCCCCACCCCGCCGTGCATCTTGAGCGCCCGGATGGTGGCGACCATCACCGCGGCGTCGGGGACCAGGCCCGAGTGGCGGCACTTGATGTCGAAGAACTTCTCCCCTCCCAGATCGGCCCCGAAGCCCGCCTCGGTGCAGACCACCTCGCACAGCTGCAGCGCCAGCCGGTCCGCCAGCACCGAGCTCGTACCCTGCGCGATGTTGCCGAAGGGACCGGCATGCACCAAGACCGGGTTGCCCTCCAAGGTCTGCATCAGGTTGGGCTTGATGGCCTCGCGCAGCAGCACCGCCATCGAGCCGGCCACCTTCAGGTCGTCGGCAGTGACCGGGCTGCCGTCGGTGCGGCGGGCCAGCACCACCCGGCCCAGGCGCGCGCGCAGATCCTCCAGCCCGCCGGCCATGGCCAGGATCGCCATCACCTCCGAGGCCGCGGTGATGAAGAACTCCTCCTGGCGCGGAATGCCACCCTCCTTTCCGCCCAGGCCGACCACCACCTCGCGCAGCGCGCGGTCGGAGATGTCGAGGACCCTCGGCCAGGTGACGGACAGCGGGTCGATCTTCAGCGCGTTGCCATGGTGCAGGTGGTTGTCGAGGAAGGCCGCGGCGAGGTTGTTGGCAGCGCCGACGGCGTGCGCGTCGCCGGTCAGGTGAAGGTTGAACTCCACCATCGGAACCACCTGCGCATAGCCGCCGCCATTGGCCCCGCCCTTGATGCCGAAGACCGGTCCCAGCGAGGGCTGACGCACGGTGGCCGCGGCCCGCACCCCGACGTAGTTGAGGCCATCGACCAGCCCTAAGGTCGTGGTGGTCTTGCCCTCGCCCAGCGGCGTAGGGGTGATGGCGGTGACGAGCACGAGCTTGCCGGGCGCTTTTCCGGCGAGCCGCGAGAGCATCGCGAGGTCGACCTTGGCGATGAAGCGACCGTGCAGCTCGAGCTCCTCGGGGAGGATGCCGAGAGCGCGGGCGATGTTCTCGATGGGCTTGGGACGGACGGCAAGGGCGATGTCGAGGCTGGAGAGCATGGCCCCTTCTTAGCCTCCCGATCCGGCGTTGGGAAGGAAGGGCGAGCCAGCGACACGGCGCATGTCGCGGCGCGTTCCGTCCACCGCTCTCCGTGGTCCCGGTCCGCGCCTCGGGCCGGTGGACCGCAACGGAAGCGGCCGAGACTAGCAAAACGTTCAGCTAGTCTCCTGGCGTGTCTTCACGCTGTGGATTGCTTTGGCATGGACGCTTGGCAAGCCTTTGAGTGCTCGTGGCTCCTGGCGTGCTGCAGCGTCCGCTTGAAGGCCGGCGTGTCGCCCGCACTGCGAGCGGCTGCTCGTCAACTGCACTTTCGGTGCGTGTCGCCGGAGACTAGCAAGACGTTTTGCTAGTCTCCGGACGGGCCGCTCCCGGCGGCCGGCACAGCTGCTGAGGATCCCCAGGGTCTTCTCAGCAACCGCAGGCCGAAAGGGAGAGCAAGAGCAGGAGAGGTCGGCCCATGGCCAGTGGTGTATCGGAGCAGGTGCTGCGAGGCCGCGCGCACGTGCCGAACTTGTGACCATGCGCGACCACCGGCGAATCCTCGGCTCCTTGTTCATCGGGTGGGCAGTCGTTCAGGCAGCGACCTCCATCGTCCTCGCTGCGCGCGGGGACCTGCCTGCCGGCTCTCCGGGATGGAATGCCCTGTGGTGGGGTCTCGTCGCCGCCATGGCGGCGCTGTATGCCTGGCTGGGGATTCGGCTGCGCGCCCACGACCCGCGAGTGCGCGTGATGAGCATTGCCTTCAGCGCCTTCGCCCTCCTCTCCTTCCCGGTCGGAACCGCCCTGGGCATCTACGGTTTGTGGGTCTTGCTGCGAAGGCCCCGAGAGGCAGCCGCCTGACTCATCTCCAGACCAGCGCAACCTCGAGTGGGGCTCGGTCATCCAATTCCACACCGGAAGCGGCAGGAGGTCGGGGCGATGAGCTCGGGCGAGAAGGCAGATCTGGGAGCCAGGCGGCTGGTGGAGCGCGTGGTTGCCGGACACCGGCAGTTCGAAGGCGGCGGGTTCGTGGTTCGCCGGCCCTTCCCAACCCAGCGGCTGGACATGATCGACCCCTTCCTGCTGCTCGACGAGATGGGCCCGGCAGACTACGGGCCAGGCGAAGCCGTGGGGGCGCCCGAGCATCCGCACCGAGGCTTCGAGACGGTGACCTATCTGCTCGAGGGAGAGATGGAGCACCGCGACTCCGCGGGACACCAGGGCCGCCTCGGCCCCGGTGACGTGCAGTGGATGACCGCCGGGGCGGGGCTGGTCCACTCCGAGCTGCCCTCGAAGCGCCTGCTGGAGCAGGGAGGCCGCCTGCACGGGTTTCAGCTGTGGGTAAACCTGCCCCGCCGCGACAAGGCGATGCGGCCTCGGTACCAGGAGATCCCGGGCGACCGCATTCCCGAGACCGAGACGCCGGACGGGCTGGCGAAGGTGCGCGTGATCGCCGGCCGCGCGCTCGGCACACAGGCCCTCATCGAGACGCGGACGCCCATCGTCCTCCAGGACTGGACGCTCAAGCCCGGCGCGAGCGTGGACCTTCCCCTGGCGGAGGACCATCAGGGCTTCGTCTTTGTGTTCAGTGGCCAGGCACGAGTAGGCGCACTCGCGGCCGCGGTGCCCGAGGGCTCGGCCGCGATCCTGGGGCCTGGGGATGTGCTCGCCCTGGGCGTTCCCGATTCTGCGAGCGAGCCGGCGAGGCTGCTGCTGTGCGCGGGCATCCCGCTGCGCGAGCCCGTCGCCCGCCATGGTCCCTTCGTGATGAATACCCGGGAGGAGATCGACCAGGCGATCGAGGACTACCAGGCCGGACGAATGGGAGAGCTCGGACGGTAATCCCTAGCTTGAACCGCATCCGGGAGGAACTCCGCACATGCGCGTTCTGGTCACGGGGGCGACAGGCAAGCAGGGAGGGATGACGGCGCGCCATCTGCTCCGGCGTGGCCACCATGTGCGGGCGCTCGTGCGCAACCCGGACGCCGTCGCTGCCCAGGACCTGCGCCAGCGAGGGGCAGAGCTCGTGGTCGGGGACTTCGACGAGCCCGTGACCCTCGAGCGGGCGACGCTCGGGCAGGATGCCGTGTACGCCGTCACGCCGGGGATGGCCGTGCCGGCACAGACCGAGATCCGCCAGGGTGAGGCGGTCGCCGACGCAGCGCGCGCGGCCGGAGTGCAGCACTTCGTGCTCGCCTCAGTCGCCGGCACCCAGGCCGCAGCCCCCACGGGCGTCCCGCACTTCGACAGCCCGCGCTCCATCGCCGATCACGC
>JACRCT010000268.1 GCA_016218885.1 Deltaproteobacteria bacterium
GCTGATGGGGCGCCCGCTCAGCGAGGTCTTCCAAGGAGCAGCCGGGCTCGGGCGCGCTGTCTGGGTGGAGCAGGCGTTCGCCAGAGGAATGCCGGAGACCACCGAAGGAACCACCCCGGACGGTCGCTCCATGGTGACCCATGTCTTCCCGCAGAAGGGGCCGGACGGGGCCGTGGAGCGGGCGGCCTTCTTCATGCTCGACGTCACGGAGCAGCGGCGGGCCGAGCGGGAGCGACAGTCGATGCAGGCCCAGGTCCAACAGACCCAGAAGCTCGAGAGCCTGGGGCTGCTGGCCGGAGGCATCGCCCACGACTTCAACAACCTTCTGTGCGGAATGCTGGGCAGCGCCGAGCTCGCGTTGGCGCAGCTGCCCCCGGGGCACCCGGCCCAAGAGGACCTGGCGCTGACGCGGGAGACGGCGCAGCGAGCCACCGACCTCTGCAAGCAGCTGCTCGCCTATTCGGGCCGGGGCCGCTTCGTGGTCGAGCCGATAGACCTCTCCAGGCTCGTCGAGGGGATGGGCCAGCTGCTCGCTCTGAGCGTCAGCTAGAAGGTGATCCTGCGCTACCAGCTCGAGCCCAGCCTGCCGTCGGTGGAGGCCGATGCCACCCAGCTGCGGCAGATCGTCCTCAACCTGGTGATCAATGCCTCGGAGGCAATCGGCGAGAAAAGCGGGGTGGTCACAGTGTCCAGCGGCGCCATCGACTGCGGCCCCGAGTATCTCGCCACCGCCTGGCTCAAGGAGACTCCGCGGCCGGGGACCTTCGTCTACATCGAGGTCTCGGACAATGGATGCGGCATGAACGAGGACGTGCGGGGGAAGGTCTTCGACCCCTTCTTCACCACCAAGTTCACCGGTCGCGGCCTGGGTCTGGCGGCAGTGCTGGGCATCGTCCGCGGTCATCGTGGCACGATCAAGGTGTACTCCGAGGAGGGCAGGGGGAGCACCTTCAAGGTCCTCCTCCCCGCCGTCGAAGCGAGGACGCTCGCCCGGCCGGAGTCCACGGGGATCCAGGCCTGGAAGAGCACGGCGACCGTCCTGCTGGTGGACGACGAGGAGACGGTGCGCTCGGTAGGAACGCGGATGCTGCGGCACTTCGGCCTGAAGGTGCTGGTCGCCGCCGATGGACGCGAGGGCCTGGAGGTCTTCAGGGCCCACCTCTCGGAGATCCGCACCGTGGTGCTGGACATGACCATGCCGCATCTCAACGGCGAAGAGACCTATCGCGCGCTCCGGGCGCTCGATCCCGAGGTCAAGGTCATTCTCACCAGTGGCTACAACGAGCAGGAGGCGACGACTCGCTTCGTAGGCAAGGGCCTGGCCGCCTTCATCCAGAAGCCCTTCCAGCTGGCGACCCTGGGCGAGGTGCTGCGCAAGGTGCTCGGCTGAAGCCTCGAGCAAGCCTCGGAGCCTCCCCCTGCCCCCTCCCGGAAGCACTTTGGGAAGGACCTTCGTGCCGGGAGGGGGAGACTGAAGAGCGGGGCGTGGGTAGTGAAGGTCTTCCCGATCCCAAGGGGAGCGGGGCAGCAGTAGCGAAGGTCTTCCCGATCGGGAAGGTCCTCGCTACCCACGCCCTTGATCCCAGCCGGAGATCGAGACGAGCAACGCCCGATCGCCCCCTCCCGAAGTGCCCGACCCTCCCTAGAGTGACTCGGGAGGGGGAAGGGGGGAGGCTACGCTGGGCCATTCGGCGCCTGGTCCTCGACTTGGGCTCCAGTGCCGGCTCCAGGGCCGTCCGGGCCAGGGGCTCGCGGCGGTGGGCCGGACACGGGCCCCGAGACGGGAAGGCCCAGGCGCTCGCGGCGCAAGGCGAGCAGCTCGCGCGCGATGATCTGGGCGACGGCGACGGCGGGAACCGCGACGATTGCTCCGCTGATGCCGGCCAGCTCCGAGAGAACCAGGACTGCCACGATCACGATGAGCGGGTTCACCTCCACGGTGTGGCGGTAGACGATGGGGCCGAGCACGTGGTTCTCGAACTGCTGGTAGATGACGAAGAAGGCGGCGGCGGCCACCCCCTTCCACAGGCCGCCGGTCGCCAAGGCGATGAGCGAGATGAGGATCCCCGCCAGCGTGTTGCCCACGAGCGGGATGAGGCTCGACATCCCGCTGAGGATCCCCAGGGGAAGGAAGAACGGGACGCGGATGATCGCCAGCCAGGTCGTGGTGGCGATCGCGTTGACCAGGCAGATGAAGGAGAGCCCGCCGATGTAGCCGCCGATCGAGCTATAGGCTTTGACGACCACGCGCTCGTATCGGGGCCGTCGCCCAGGCGTGGCTTCGTCGAGCACGCGCGAGACCAGGCGCGGTCCGAAGGCGAGCATGAAGATGATCAAGAAGAAGAGGGTGATGAGCGCCCCGATGCCAGTGAGCAGCTTGCGGATCGCGTCCAGCAGGGCATTGGCGCTCGCCTGCAGGACCGAGGGCGCGCGCTCGCGCAGGCCCTCGAGCCGCTGGTCGATGTCCAGATGCTTGTCCAGGGTGCGGGAGAGAGGAGTGCGCTGGGCCTGCTCGAGTAGGCGCGGCGCCTCATGGACGAAGCTCTCTACCTGCTGCACGGCGGGAGGGACGATGCTGACACCCACTCCGGTGAACCCGAGAAGGGCCAGAACCATCACCACCGCGATCGCCGGTCCTCGCCTCATCCGATGGGCCTGCAGCCAGGCGACCAACCGGTTGAGGGCAATCGAGAGGAGGGCAGCGGAGATCGTGATTCCGAGCGCGAAGCGCGCGCGCAACAGCACCAGGACCAGCGCCAAAACGGCCAGCGCGGTGAGCACGACCGTGGCGACGGTCTTCACCGTCACCTGGGAATGAGGAAGCTGCACATGCGACCGTGCCACAGGCGACCGGGACATGATGGGCATCGTGCCCGACAAGTTTGAGCACGTGAGCCTAGGCGCCTGCCGCCCTGGGTGGAGGGCTCCGGTTCGGCGACCAGACGCCCCTTCGCTCACTCGAGAGGGAAGCACCTCTCAGCGAAGACTCGCCAGCGCGGTCGGTCGCTTGCTTCCTCAGGGGCGCGCTTCAGAGCGTCGGTGGGCCACGGCAGCCTTCTCCTCGCGGAACTTCGGCCACAGCGCCACCAAGGAGAGGCCGGCGAGCCCGACGATGGCGTAGACCACCCGGGACACCGCGCTCGTGTCCATCTGGCTGGCTCCGCCAAAGATGGCGTTCACCAGGTTCCAGTTGAAGAACCCGACGAGCCCCCAGTTGATCGCTCCAATGATGGCGAGAACCAAGGGGATGGCAGTCAAAGCGCTGAGTCGGTTCAAGATAGTCCTCCCGAGGCGGCAGCTTCACTCGCGAAAAGGCGAGCGGCAAGCCAAGGCCTCTTTGCGGGAAGCGGCTCGGTCCTCCTGGACCGTCGTTTCCCTCACCTCAAACCAGAGGGTAAGGAGTCCTATGGGTTGTGACCGTGAGCGCGTTCGCGGCACGCGCCCTCGCCAGCCTCGCTGCCTCCACCGGTACGCCTGAGCCCCAGCCGGGCCGCGCCTCGCATGGCCCGCGCGTTTCCCTTGCGCCAGCGCCTTCGAGCGCGGGATCGTGGAGCCCCACCGGCGAACGGCGCTATCGGGAGGGAGGAAACGATGTTCCTTCTGTCGATGAACCTCCCTGGCGAGGCTGGCGAGAGGCCGACGGCTGGCTCCTCGCGGAGGAAGCAGATGCCTCAACGAGGGCTGATGCTGGCAGCGCTCCTGGCGATGAGCCTGTCTGCCTGTAGCAAGGATGCCGGCAGTGGTGCGGGGGGAGTCTCGGGCCGCATCGGCGCCGAGGGTGGCATCCTCCAGGCCGATGGCGTCACGCTCTCGGTGCCCGAAGGCGCGCTCAATGACCCGGTGGACATCACCGTCACAGTGCTCGAGGTGGGCGGCGCCGAGGTGCCCGGCCGGGTGCGCGTCAGCAAGGTCTTTCAGGTCAGCCCCGACACGGTGCGCTTCCTCACTCCCGCGACGGTCACGCTGGCCTATCTGCCCGAGCTGCTCCCCGGCTCGATCCCTGCCTCCGCGGCTGATGTGCGGCACACCGACTTCTCGCGCACCACGCCCGAGCGGCTCGGCTCCACCCTGGTGAACGAGGTGGCCGTCACGGTCAGCGGCGAAACCAACGGGTTGGGGACGTTCTGGGCCACGACCCCCGAGGGACCTCGGGCCGTGAGCGTGATTCTGGCTCCCGAGGAGTCCACCGCCTACGTGGGCGGCCGAGTCACCTTCGAGGCCGAGGTGCGCGATCAGAACGGCCGCCTGCTCGCCGCCCAACCCATAGCCTGGAGCGTGTCCAACGAGTTGGTGGCGACCATCGATTCGACGGGAGAGGCGCGGGCGCTCGCCGCCGGCTCGACCGAGATCATCGCCAAGGTCGGCGCAGCTTCGGGCAAGGCCCGCCTCCTGGTCGCCTCCGCCGACGACTTCGCCAAGGTCTTCTCCTGGGAGAATCCGTTGCCCGGCTCAGCCGACCTGTGGGCCGTCCGCGGCGATCAGCACCGTCTCGCGGTCGCTGGAAGCCATGGGACGATGGCCGTGCGCGCCGCCGGGGCTTGGACTCGCCTCTACTCTTCGCCTCTCACCCGCTTCCGCGACGTCGCCAGCGCGGGCGATGAGGTTCTGGCCGTGGGGAGCCGCAGCGGGCAGGGCCTGCTGGTGAGGTATGACGGCGAGAAGCTCAGCGAGCTCCTCGTCCCCGATACGGATCTGGGCTCGCTCTGGATCGACGGCGAAGCAGGGATGGCGGTGGGCGACGGGCCGAACCTCGCCGTTCGCGGCACGGCGGGAGAGTGGTCGGTCGAGCCGACCCCGGTGACCGAGCCCCTCCTCGCGGTGAGCGGGAAGGAGGGCGAGGCCATCGTGGTCGGCGCTCGAGGCTCGGTGTATCGGCGCGTCGAGGGCATTTGGGTCGCCCTCAGCAGCGCTCCGCTTCCCGAGTTCCAGGTCGCCGCGGTGGCCCACGGGGACCTCGCTTGGGCCGTGAGCGCCCGAACCCTGCGTCGATACGCTGCCGGCGCGTGGGCCACGGTGCCGCTGCCCGAGTCCCCTGCCTTGACCCTGAAGCAGGTGGGCCTGGTGGGCGGGACGGTTGTCGTCTCCGGAAAGGACGCCACGGGCAAGACATGGGTCCTGGTCGATGACGGCTCGGGATTCCGGTCCCTCGCGCCGGGCTCGGAGGTCAATGGCCTGGGCGGAGCCTCTACCGCCGACCTGTACGCCGTCGGCCCCGCCGGCTTCGTTGCCCGCTGGGACGGGACGGCCTGGACGCCCCTGCGCGAGGGAGCCTCGGGGCACGTGGAGTCCATCGCCGCCTTCGCCGGACCAACTCAGGGACAGGTGTTCGCTGCGGCGAACCAATGCGTGGATGAGGCCTGTGCGACGCGCACCGGGGTCATGCTGCAGCGCGACGCGGCGAGCGGCCGCTTTGCGACCGTCGCGGAGCCCTTCGACACCATCCTGCATGCCGTCGCCGGCAAGGCGGCGGATGACCTTTGGGCCATGGGGGAGGGCGGGAAGGCCTATCACCTCACGCGGGGCAGCTGGGTCGCCGAGACGATCGCCGACCCTGCCGTCTCGTGCCTGGTCCCATGTGCCGACGCGCTGTATGCCTGCGGCTCCTCGGGCGTGCTTTCCCATGGCGCCGGACCGTCGTGGTCGGGGGTGCTCCCGGAGATCAGCGCTCCGCGGGGCATCGCCTGCTGGGGTGGCGGGCTCTTCGTGGTCGGCGACTACTCCACCTACCTCGTCGAGGGCGGCCAGGTGCACGCGATCGATCCTCGGGAAGACGATCTCTATCCGGCACCTTGGCGCACGGTGTGGGCCACCCAGGACGGCCACGCGTTCATCGGCGGCGATGCGCGCTACCTGCTGCACTGGGACGGGGAGCACTTCGAGGCGATGGACCAGCCGGCGAACGTGCCCATCCTGAGCACCCGGGCGATCTGGGGGACCTCGTACGGCAACGTCTGGGCCGGAGGGCTGATGCGCGGCGGGGCGAGCTTCCTCATCCACTTCAATGGCGCCTTCTGGCAGCCGGTGGACGCGGGGATGGACGGGCCGCTGGGCAGTATCTCTGGCTTGGCGAACGGCGAGCTATGGGTAGGCGGCGAGTGGGGCGCCTTGCTCCATGGCACGCTGCTGCCCCGGCCCTGAAGGCAGGCGGCAGGGTGGTCGGCGCCGGGCGGTTTGAGGAAGCTTCGGAGGGTCTGGCATGGACGAGGCGAAGAAGCGGCTCGCCAACGAGCTCATCGATGTCGAGGTGGCGCTCGCGCACGAGTATCCCGAGGTGGAGACGAGCTACGAGGAGCGCGATCTGCTCCTCTATGCGCTGGGAGTTGGCGCCGGCTCCAGCCCTGCCGACCTGCGCTACGCCTACGAGAACCACGCGAGGTTCGCGGCCCTGCCGACCTTCATCGTGGTGCCCGCGCTGAACGTGGCCCTGGCCGACCAGCTCGCCGGGGAGTGCTCGCCAGGGCTCAATTTCGGATTCGATCGCATCCTGCATTCGGTGCAGCGCACCGAGCTCAAGAAGCCGCTGCCGACGCGGGCCCGGCTCAAGCACCGGCGCAAGGTGAGCGCCATCTACGACAAGACCAAGTACGCGGTGGTGGTCAGCGAGGTGCGCACCTGGGACGAGTCGGGGCAGGAGCTCGCCGTCAACGAGTTCACGATGACCGTGCGCGGAGCCGGCGGCTTCGGCGGCGCGCCGGGTCCCAGCGCCGAGGTCAACCTCCCGCCGCTGCGGCCCCCCGATGCGGAGATCGAGCAGGGTGTCCGCGACGATCAGGCGCTGCTCTATCGGCTCTCGGGCGACCGCAATCCCCTGCACGTGGACCCCGAGTTTGCCGCCGATTTCGGGTTGCCCAAGCCCATCCTCCACGGGCTGTGCACCTACGGGTTCGCCGCGCGGCACGTCTTGCGCGCTTTCGGCCAGGACGATCCTGCGCTGTTGCGCAGCATCCGCGTGAAGTTCTCAACCGCGGTCTACCCGGGCGAGACGCTGGTCACGCAGATGTGGCGGGAGTCGGATGCCCGCGTCGTCTTTCAGAGCAAGGTCAAGGAGCGCAACAAGGTTGTGCTCGGCAACGCCGCGGTCGAGCTCGCCCCGGGCACCGCCGCCGAGGTCCCGCCGCCGGCGAAAGCAGCCAGGGCCCCCGGCGCGCAGCGCCTGGAGGAGCTCGCGGGTTCGCTCGGTACTTCACTGGTGTCGGAGGTGGGGGCGGTCATCCAGCTGCGGCTGCAGGAGCCTGCCTCGGACTGGGTCGTCGATCTCAAGAACCCGCCGGGCGCGGTGAGGCAGGGTATCGCCTTGGATGCCGACGCCACGCTGCAGCTGGCCGATGCCGATCTCCTGGCGCTGCTTAAGGGAACCCCGGTCAAGGACCTTCTCTCGCAAGGCAAGCTGAGGGTGGTGGGCGGCGACACGCGCGTGGTCCACAAGCTGGGGAGGCTGGCCAGGTCGGGGTGAGGCCGCCGGGGGCTACGGAAGGCGCTTGCAGGGAATGTCCTTGGGCCCAAAGTGCAGCACGAGCCCACTCACGTCCTCCCCGTCCTTCGCGGGGAAGCTGACCCGAATCATCGGAGCGTTGCGGAAGTGGAATTCCGAGGCCGACTCCGGGTCCAGGCGGCGGGCGCTGTCTCCGGACGATCGGCCCATGAGCACGCCTTCCTTCAACGTGATCTCAAGAGCGTCTCCGGGTGCGACCTGGTACCTGCCGACGTACCGCTGCAACACCGAGATGGGTTGCGGAACCGTCTTGGGCAACTCGAAGGTGTACTGCTCGCCGGTGAGGCGCGCCATGACCGCGCGGGCGAAGCCATCCATCACCAGGCTAGCGACGTTGGTCAGCACTACGACCCCCACTTCTCGCTTCCTGTCCAATGCCAAATAGCTGTGGAATCCCCCTGTCTGGCCGTTGTGAAAGAGCCGATCTTGTGCGTCGAGGTGCCAACCGAGCCCGATTCGCTCCTCCTGCTCGTCGGTATCGTGCAAGGGCTGCTGAGCGAGCGCGATGGCCTTCCCGACCTCAGAGCCATCGGGGTGGAGATTGGCTCTCATGAAGCGGAGCATGTCCCGGGCAGACGACGAGATGGCACCAGCGCCATCGAGGACACTCTCCCGGTGCGCAGGCGCCGGCGGCCCATCGGCGTCGTATCCGGAAGCCATTCGTGACGCCATTCCCGGCGTGGCCCTGACCCGCGTGCTCTCCATACCCAAGGGCTTCGCCACGCGTTCGTACAGAAGCCGATCGAGATCGGTGCCTTCGTGAAGCGCGATGAGATGGCCCAGGAGCCCCATGCCGACGTTGCTGTAGTCATAGGCCACGCCAGGTGACTGCCCCGGCGGGAAGCTGAAGCTAGCGAGGTAGGTGTAGAGATCGGCCGGAGAGTAGCTGGTCTCAGGCTCCCGAGGCAGATTCGCCGGTTCCCTAGGATAGCCAGCGGTATGGGTCGCCAGGTGCGCCAAGGTGATCTGGCTGCCCGTGGGCACTGACACGCTCTTCGGCAGGTAGCCTTTCATGGTGTCATCGAGGCGGCAGCGCCCGCGTCCGATCTCATCGGCGAGCAAGATGCCTGTGAACACCTTGGAGATGGACCCGATCTCGAACACCGCTGGAGAAGCCCACGTGCATGCCGCAGTGCGCCTCCAGCCCGCGGCTGTTCCTGGAGGCGAGCCCCTCCTCGCTGCGGCTCAAGCTCGAGGTCCACGCCGCGGCGAGCACCGCCATCCCGTTGCCCGGCAGCGCGCAGCAGTGGATCCCCGAGCAGGTGCTGCTCGACGGCCAGCCCGCCACGGCGCTGAGGCGCTCGCCCGAGGGCTCGCTGATGCTGGCGGTCACGCCGGGCAGCCACGCGGTGCTGATGGAGGGTGCGCTCCCGGCGGGGGAGACAGTGCAGCTGGCGTTGCCGCTCAAGAGCCACCGCTTGGAGGCGAAGCTCGAGGGCTGGACGCTCGATGGCCTGCACGAGGACGGGCTCGCCGACGACGACCTGCAGCTCTCGCGCAAGCCCGGCGCGACCCGGAGCGAGAACCTCGTCGCCGGCGCTTCGTCGAGCCTGCCCGCCTTCGTGAGCGTGGAGCGGGTGCTCGTCCTCGGGCTGGAGTGGACGGTGGAGACGCGGGTGCGCCGCCTCACCCCCACCGGGACCGCGGTGGTCCTCGAGGTCCCGCTGCTGCCGGGCGAGTCGGTGACCACGCCCGACGTGCGGGTGCAGGGCGGCAAGGCCCTGGTGAACATCGGACCCCAGGCGGTCGAGTCGGCCTGGACGAGCGTGTTGGAGCAGCGCTCGCCGCTCGCCCTGAAGGCGCCCACCGGCCTGCCCTGGGTCGAGGTCTGGCAGCTCAACGTGAGCCCGGTCTGGCACGTGGAGCTCGCGGGTATCCCTGTCGTCCACCAGCAGGACGACAGCGGGGCGCGGCTGCCCGAGTGGCGCCCCTGGCCGGGGGAAGAGGTGACCATCGAGGTCCTGCGGCCCGCGGGCGTGCGCGGGCAGACCCTGACCATCGACCAGAGCGAGCTCAACGTCGTGCCCGGGGTGCGCGCCACCGACGCCACGCTCACCGCCAACCTGCGCAGCTCGCGCGGTGGCCAGCACCTCTTCACGCTGCCCGGCGATGCGCAGCTGCAGACCGTCACCATCAACGGTGCCTCCCAGCCCATCCGCCAGGAGGGGCCGAAGGTGGCCATCCCGCTCGTCCCCGGCTCGCAGTCGGTGGTGCTGTCCTGGCGTCAGAGCTCGGGGATAGGCACCGTCTGGGAGACGCCGCGGCTCGACCTGGGGACGCCCAGCGCCAATGCCGATCTCAAGCTCGCGCTGGGCAGCGATCGCTGGGTGCTCTTCGTCACCGGGCCGCGGATGGGCCCGGCGGTCCTCTTCTGGAGCCTGCTGCTGGTTCTGCTGCTGGTCTCTATCGGGCTGGGCCGGGTACGGCTGACGCCGCTGCGCACGCTGCAGTGGGTGCTCTTGACGCTCGGGCTCTCGCAGGTGCCGGTCCCCGCCGCGGCGGTCGTCGTGGGCTGGCTGCTGGTGCTCGGCTGGCGCGAGCGCAAGCCGGATCTTCCCGTCGCCTGGTTCGACCTGCGCCAGCTCCTGCTCGTCGCCTGGACCCTGGGCGCCATGGGCGTGCTCTTCGCCTCCATCTACCAGGGGCTGCTCGGCCATCCGGACATGCAGGTCACCGGCAACGACTCGACGGCCTCGAGCCTGCACTGGTTCGTGGACCGGACCAAGGACCTTCTCCCGCAAGGCCTGGTGGTCTCGGTGCCCATGCTCGTCTACCGAGGCGCGATGCTCGCCTGGTCGCTGTGGCTGGCGCTGGCGCTGCTCAAGTGGCTGCGCTGGGGCTGGCAGGCGTTCTCGACCGGCGGGCTGTGGCGCCGCGGGCCGAAGAAGCCGCCGGCGGCGGCGACGCCTCCTCCGGCGAGGGCGCCCGCTCCTCCCACGCCACCGGCCCGGTAGGCGATGCCGCCTGGCCCGGTGCCGGTCAGGCGCCGAGAGGGGGCCGTGGGAAAACGTTTGCCCGCGGTGCGGTGTCTCGGAGGGAGGGCGCGGGGCGGGGACGAGCCGTGGGAAAACGTTTGCCCACGGTCGGGCGAGAGGCTGGAGGAAGGCGGGAGCGCTCGCTCTTCGAAGGGAGTGAAACGACCGACGGGAGAGGGGGCCGGGGTGAGGGCTTTCAACCCCCCACACGCCCATCCTTCCAAGTGCTTGGTCTCGCTATCTACAGCGACCCGGAAGTTCGTGCCCAGATCGCCGAGAGCCGGCCGGCGAGGGCGAGCCGGTCCGACGAAGGCAAAGTGGTGCTCTGGAGAGGAGGACCGGTGAAGCCATCGGCGGTCGGAGCCGGCGAGGTGGGTACGAACTTATGGGGAGCTGTACTAAGGGCAGGCGTCGTTGGCCGCTCCTGGAGACCCGACACCGGCGAAAGGCGGATGGGCAGTGGGGGCGTTGCACCAGTGGGCGGGGTCGTTGTTGCCGGCCGCGTCCCGCACCGAGGGCTCCAAGGTCTGGCTCACACCCACCAGGGGAACCCCGTAGTTGATCTCGTCGATGGTGGTCGTCATGTGTGTCAGGCCGAGCCGAGAGGAGGAGTTGAAGAGGGTGAGCCCATCCACCGGGACGATGCGAGGCACGTTGTCATTGGCGGCATTGGGACCGGCAAGGACGACGAAAGTGGAGGGCTGCGCCGTGAGGCAGGAGGTGCTTCGGATCCTGTGGAGGCTGGTCGTGGGAGTCTGGTTGACGTTGGTGATGAGGAGGTTGTTGAGGTCCACCGGACGGGAGGCCGCGACGTAGACCTCGATCCACTCACGCTCGTCGTCGGTGCCGCTGGGATTGGCGAACACCTCCGTGATCACCAGCTCGCCCGCAGCAGGAGCGACCGGGGCCCTCATCCCGGTTGGGCTCATGCATTGGAGGTCCACCGGAGGTCTGTCCGAGCAACAGCACTCGAAGGTCAAGGCGCCTTCCCCGGTCCAAATCGCCTCCCGACAGGAGCCGTAGACGGTCTCGTGCTCGTTCGAATAGCAGCCCTCTGAATCCGCGACGCTCCAGGCGGTGTTCGGATACCCGGCGTTGCATCCGCCCGAGCAGGAGCCCCCGGACTCTGCGCATACGTCGTGGCAGGTCGCGCCGGTGGCGAGATCGGTGACGTGCCCGCACGCGGTCCACTCCAAGCATGACCCATGGGCACATTGAGCATTCGCCGAGCATCTGTGGCCGCAGGCTCCGCAATTGGCGATGGAGCTCTGAACGTCTTGGCAGGTCCCGCCGCAGTCCATCGAGCCCTGGGGGCAGGTAGGGGTGCCATGCTCGCAGACCCCTCCTTGTGGGACCGGCCGAGCACACGCGCCACAGTGCTCCTGCGAGGTCATGAGATTCTCGCAGACTCCGTTACAGAGGGTTCTCGAGGAATCCAGACAGCCGGGATGCCCCTGGATGCAGCCGTATCCCGAAGACCCGGAACCGGGGAGGTCATAGAAGCAAGCACCGCAGTGATGGGGGTCATTCGAGAGGTCGCGGCAGACCCCGCCACAGGGAGTTCGACCAGGTTCGCTGCAGGCCAACACCACCTCCTTCTCGGTGGAGACCTCGTGCCCTGCCTGATCGAAGAACCGCGCCCTGAAAGCTCGGGGGAGGCCCGCGGGGCTCGAGGCGGTGATCACCTTCGCGGCGTTCAGGGCATCCCATCCCAGGGTCAATGAATAGGAGCCCGCAGACGCTGAGGCGGAGAAGGCGGCGTAGGTGCTCCCACTTGCGGGATCGACCAACGTCCCGCCGATCAGGTCGTCGACGCCGTCGGGATCGGTCAGGACGGCGGTGAAGACGAGCGGGTCGTTCTCGGTCATTCTGGAAAGGTTGGTGCCAAAGGACAGAATGCGAGGCCCGTCGCTGGCCAGCTCCTCGCACTTCCAGGTCGTGGTGCTGCACTGCTGTCCGCTGGGACAGGAGCCGCACGACTGCTCGCAGACTGGATCGAGACCGCATTGTCGTTGTGCGCACTGCTTGACGCAGGCGCTCGCATCCGCCCGAGCTTGGGCGTCAGCTTCGCCAGGCCCACTCGCATCGGACCTGGCGCCGGCGTCGGGGCGCATGCAGCTCGGACAAGGACCGCAGAGGTTCTCGGTGACTATCCCGCAGACCCACGAGCTCGGGCACGAGCCGCACTCCACGTAGCCGCCACAGCCGTCGTCGATCTCGCCACACTCGGCGCCCTGGCCCTCGCAGGTCAGCGGCAGGCAGGCGTCCCTGGTTCGCGTGACGCTCGCATCCGGTGGATCGAGCAAGGGCGCGGATGGGTCGCACGCGGCGAGCAGGAACCAGGAGATGCAGGCGATGTGGGTCTTCGAGCTCATGGATTCTCCTTGCGCCTTCTGTCCGTCTCGTCCGAGAGGACGCGGCCTTCCTTCAACCCTCGTCGGCTCCGGCTTGGCCGGCTTGGGAAGGGGCGGCTTGGGATCAGGCCGCCCCCTCTCTACGTTCGCTGGCCTAGAAGAGGTGCAGGACGTTGGTCTGCACCTCGGTGCGAGCGCTGCGTAGCTCTTTGGCGTCGATGTCGCCAGCGGCAGAGCAGCCGTTGCTGGGCGCACCGATCATACGGATGACGTTGCCGTCGATCGTTCCGCTGCCACTCGAGATGGGACGCTTCATGCCTGGCCTCCTTCGCTCAAAGGCAAAGACACGAGCACC
>JACRCT010000269.1 GCA_016218885.1 Deltaproteobacteria bacterium
CCTGCCAGGCGGGAAAGAACCAGTACACGCGCCGGTGCTCGTCTACCCCGAAGACCATCAGCCGCTGCTTGCCGGCGCGGTTCTCATAGGCGAAGGCGAGCTCGTCGGAGGCGCGGATGTGCCCCTGCACGGGCACGGCAGCGCCTCGCTCGAGCTTGAACACCGAGAGGCGGACCGCCGAGTGCTCCTCTCCCCCACCGCGCGCGACGAAGTCACCGCTCTCAGTCGTCGAGCGGGGAGAGGCGACGACGAGGACGGCGGCGGCGGCGGCAGCCAAGGCGAGGCCGGACGCGGGCAAGAAGAACCAGCGGGACGATGAGCGGCGCACAGGAACCCCCAGACCCGCGCCCAGGCGCGCCTTCGCGTCCAAAGCCTGGGGGTCGAGCCGGGCGAGCAACAGATGGCGCTCGTAGTACCGATGGCACTCGGGGCAGCCCGGGAGGTGCTCGCGCAGGGCCCGCTCGGCACTGGGCTCGATGGACCCGGCGAAGTGGCGATCGATGTCTTTGCGCAAGGCGCAGGGGGCCGTGGGATTCATGGCGCCTCCCCTCTCAGCAGGAACTTCCGAAGGAGCGCGCGGATGCGAAGCTCCTGGTAGGCCAGAGTGGTGCGGGCGATGCCGAGCGTGGCCGCGGCGTCACGCTGATCGCGCTGCTCGAGGAAGCGCGCTCGGAAGACCCCTTCCCATTTCTCGGGGAGAACTTCGCGTCGGAACTGGTCGACCAGCAGCCTCGCCTCGGCGGCCTCCTCGAAGTGGCCCGCGGTGGCCGACGGAAGCTGGCTGGCCTCCTCGAGGGAAACGCTCCGGTGCCGCTCGACGGCGCGCAGGTGGTCGGTCGCCAGGTTCCGGGCCACCGTGGTCAACCAGGCCGGCAGCGAGCCGCCGCGAAAGCTTCTGCGGAACTCCGGCTTGGAGAGGAGGCGAAAGAAGACCTCGTGGACCGCGGTCTCGCGGTCTGCCCCCTGCAGGAGCCGCCCGACCGCGGCGTCCACGACCTCGTAGTGCTCGCGATAGCAGTCCTCGAGCGCCGCGGCCTCGCCGGCATGAAACCTCTCGAGCCAACCGGTGTCGGCCTCGGATGCTGCCGTCCCCTCGCTCATCGCCCTCGCATGATAGGCGTACACGCCGATCAACGAACATCGTCATGCTTCTGGACGAAGACGCCTCAACGCGAGAGCGTGCGCCCTTCTCCACGAGCAAGAGGTCCGGCCTCGTGGCCTGCTGCGCCTCGCCTGAACCTGCGCGCCGCAAGAGATGGGAGTCGGCAGATGAAAGTGAGCCACGGCGCACTGCTTGCCGGGGTCGGTCTACTCGCGGCAATGGCCCTCGGGCTCCAGCACGATCCGCAGCTCAGGCAGCGGCTTCTCGACTGGTTCCATGGGGACGAGGGGCAGGTTGCCAGGGAGATCGCCGACAAGGTCCGCATGGCAGGAGGGGAGTCGACGGGGCCTGTCGAGGTCACCGGCAACGAGGTGCGCCTTTTGGATGGCAAGCTGCGTCTCGTGATCTCCGATCGCAAGGCACAAGGCGATCGCCCGGCGACAGCTCACCTTCACGTAGCGGCCATGATCCCGAACGGTCCCGAGGGTGGACTCGACGCCTGCATTTTTGGGTTGGGAGCGACCCGGAACGAGGCGCTGTCCGATGCGGCTGCGGTCTACGCGGGCTGGGCGCTTCCACCGATCAGGTCACTCGTGAAACCCCAGACCACCGCCGCCGCGAGGCTGTGTTCGGGAACTGAAGAGTGGGGTGTGCCTGGGTTCCGTGGCTACATCGGCCTTCTCGGCATGGGTGGCTCCAAAGATGAGAAGGAAGAAGTCGGCGAGGGGCTCGGGCACGCGCCGCTGTTCAGCGGCCTTTCGAAGCTCCCGACCGACGGTCGCGCCCACCTGCTCAAGGTCGTCCTCATGACGGACAACGGCGCGTGGCGGCGGACTCTGGAGCTCGACGGGGAAGCGACGGCTGTCAATCAGGAGGTCTGGAACGGAGTCCCTTCCCCGAACGGCGTCATGAGCGTGGTCGGTTTCGCGGCCTTCCAGAAACGAGACAGGCACGCTGACGAGGACGCACGCAAGGCCGCCCTGAAGCGCCTCGACTCGCGGGAGCCCTGGCTGTTCGGGGAGGACACCTGCCCGGCCGATGCCATGCCGGATGCGTTCATCGATGGCTCCTACTCGGCTGAGGCCTGCCAGGGAGGCCGCATCCTCGATTGCCTGGAGGAGTGCGAGCAGGGCGCGGCGTCGTCGTGCTACAGCGCGGCCCTCGAGGTCGAGAAGCCCCGCGCGGTCTCGACGAGGGCCGTGGCGCTCTTCTTGCGCGCATGCCGGCTTGGGTTCGCCTCCGCATGCACGAACGTCGCCGCGACGCGGGAGAGTGCCGCGGAGGCCACCGGCAACCCCTCGGTCATCGATGATTGCAGCGTCCGGACCTACGAGGCGGTATGCCAACGGGCGAGCGATCCGTGGGCCTGCACGATGTTCGGGGGAGCCCTTCTCAAGGGTGTCAGGGGACCGCGCGAAGTCGAAAGAGCGCGCGAGGTCCTGGGAAAATCCTGCAAGCACGGGCGGGACGACCCCGCTTGTGCCGCTGCCGCGTCGCTGCTCAAGGAGCTCGACGAGCCTCACCAAGCGCAGTGAGCCTCACGCCGAGGTCAGACTTGGTCCATCGGGGTGGCGCTCCGCGTGATCCAGTCCGTTCATGACGATGCCTCCCGCCGTGCAGGAACAGGAGCACCGGCCCCTCGGTCCGCTCGCAGGCAACCATGATCGTTTGCGGGATGCCGCCGAGCGTGACTCTCTCGAGACGGGGTTGGAAGTGGCCCGCCGCCGGCGGAGCAGGCGTCGCAGCCGGGTGCCGGCAGCCGAGCGAAACGACCCCGGCGAGAAGAGGCATGAGTGGGAGCAGGACTCGAGTCAGCCCATCCCGTCACGGAGTCCTCGAATCGCGTGCCAATGGGCGGAGCCTCGCCCAAGCCGCGCCGCCGGGCAACCGGGCCCTCGACTCGGACATTCGCGAATCAGAGTCCTCCCAGTGCTATCCGCGCTGTCCACCGACTCAAGGTTGAAGGCCGACCAGCCTGGCAGGCGCCGCAGCCTGAGCTGGGCAAGGAGTGCCCAGACGAAGAAATCCCCGACCTCCTGGTAGGCTGCGGGGACTGGCGGCCCCTTCCACCCGGCCGCGCGCCGGCGCCCCTCCACTGACATCAGCGAGGAGGTCTTGAGGATGCGGATGGTCATGATGTGTTCGGCACGTCGCCAGGACGGGGAGCCCTCGCTATGACTCCGCGAATCTCCGACATCGAGATCCCCGGAATGCAGCTCATCGAGGAGATCGGCCGGGGCACCCACAGCGTCGTCTATCGCGCGCGGCGGGGCGGCGCGGTGCTCGCGGTGAAGGTCCAGAAGCCTGTCTCCGCCCCCTCGGAGGCAAAGCTGCGCTTCCTGCGCGAGGCGAGCGTCCTCGCCCGCGTGCGTCACCCGAGCTTCGCCGCCATCCTCGAAGTCGGCGAGGTCGCGGGCCGCTCGTACCTGGTGCGCGACTTCATCGAGGGCCAGAGTCTCTCCGCCGCCGTCGAGAAGGGTCCCCTCCCCGACGCCACCATCGGACAGATCGCACGCCACCTCGCCGGGGCCCTGATCCAGGTCCACCGCCACGGGTTGGTCCACCGCGACGTGAAGCCACAGAACATCGTGATCGATCGCTCGGGGACGCCCATTCTCATCGACTTCGGACTTGCCGCTCCGCGCGAGGCAGTGTCGGAGGGGGCGGTCGGCACCTTCCTCTACTGCGCTCCTGAGCAGACCGGGATGCTCAAGCGCCCGGTCGATGCGCGCTCCGACCTCTACGCGCTGGGGGCCGTCCTCTTCGAGTGCGCCACGGGCCATCCCCCCTTCCAGGCGCAGGACGTCAGCGAGGTGATGCGCTTGCATGCCGAGGCCACGCCCCCGGACGTGTGCGCGCTCAACCCCTCGATCTCCGCGGCCATGGCAGGCGTCATCGCCAAGCTTCTGGCCAAGGATCCCGACGACCGCTACCAGACCTCGCACGGCCTGCTGGCGGACCTGGACAAGCTGCCGGCACTCGAGGAGGCGCTTCGCGGCGGCACCCCCCTCGCGCTCGGCACTGCCGACGACCTGCTCGCCCACCACTATGACGTTCCGCTGGTGGGGAGAGAGGCTCAACTCTCCGAGCTGCAGTCCTGTTGGAGCGAGGTGCGCAAGGGCCAGGGCATGACCCTGATCGTCGAGGGGGACCCGGGCTGCGGCAAGAGCCGCCTGGTGCGCGAGCTTCTCAACCGCGCGCGAGACCTCACCCCGGCCATCTTGACTGCCAAGTGCTCCCCCAGCGACCCCAGGCCCTTCGCTCCCCTCCGTGAAGCCATCGACGAGTTCCTGCGCCGCCTCCGCCGCCTCCCGCCGATGCGCCGACAGGTGACCGAGGAGCGAGTGCGCGCCGCGGTCGGCGATCGCGGGCCCCTCCTCCGCCACTTCTCGACCAGCCTGGCCTCACTGCTGGGCGATGAGGCCGGCAGCGTCCTCGGGCGCCCGGAGGCACAGGACCAGTTCTTCGATGCCCTGGCCGACTTCCTGCTGCGTCTGGCCTCCTCGTTCGGGCAGGGAGCGCTGTTCATCGACGACGTGCAGTGGCTCGACGACGCCAGCCGCCGCGTCTTGAAGAAGCTGGCTCTCCAGCTGAAGGAGGCTCCCCTGCTCGTCATCGCCGCCGCCCGGCGATCGGCGGAGCACGCCGAGGCGAACGAGCGCTTCGCTTCCGACATGGGTCGCCTGATCGGTCGCCGGCTCGTCGTGGGCCCTCTGAGCGAGGAGGCGATCACTCGCCTGCTCGCGTTCCAGCTGGGCGCGACGCAGGTCGACCCCGGGCTGGTGCGGCAGATCACCTCGCGCAGCGGCGGCAACCCCTTCAGCGTCGGCGAGTACCTGCACGCGATGCTCGATGCCGGGCTGGTGCGGCCGAGCTGGGGCGGATGGGTCGTAGACTCCGCGGGCATCGAACGCCTCCAGCTGCCCGTGAACATCCTCGACCTGGTCCTCAAGCGCATCGGGGCGCTGGGCGCCGGCACCAAGGCGATCCTCGGGGTGGCCGCGGTGGTGGGCTTCCACTTCCGGCTCGAGCTTCTGACGAGCGTGTGCGGAGCCGAGCCAAGACAGGTCCACGAAGCGATCGCCGAGGCGACTCGCTCCAGCCTGGTCGAGCGCTGTGACGCGGGCGAGTATCACTTCGTCCACGACCGGGTGCAGGAGTCTCTGCTCGCCGAGCTCGATGCCGACCGCCGCCGCGATCTGCACCACCGCATCGCCCAGGCGCTCGATGCCTCGGGTGGCACGGGCAACGACTACACCTACGCGCTGGCCCGCCACTGGAGCCTGGGCCACCCGGAGAAGAACCCCACCCGGGTCTACGAGTCGAACCTCGCCGCCGGGCAGGCGGCGCTGGAGAGCTACGCCAACGACGAGGCGCTCGCGTTCCTGGAGGGCGCGCTCCGTTCCGGCGAGGCCGCCGGCCGGGGCTTCGACGTTGTGCTGGAAGAGGCGCTGGGAGACGCCTGTGCCCGCACCGGACGGCCCGCCAAGGCGGTGGAGCACCTGGGCCGGGCGTTGGAGGCATCCACCGAGCCGAGCCAGCGCGCGACTCTCAGGATCAAGCTGTCCTCGGTGCACATGGGGAGCCTCGACACAGCCAATGCCCGGCGCGAGCTCGAGGAGGCGTTCTTGGAGCTCGGGCTGGCGCGCCCCAGCGGCGGCGCACTGCGAGTGGCGATGTACCTGCTCTCCGCCCTGGCGCCCTCGTCCTCCCGTCCGCGCCAGCTCACGCCGCCCCAGCGCCAGCGCCTCGAGCTGCAATCCAAGCTGCTCGACCATGGGACGCAGGTCTACTACTTCGAGATGACCTCGCCGCTCTTCTTCGCCGAGATGGCGCTCGGCGCGTTGAAGCCCGGCCGCCAATTGGGGCCCTCGATGCAGCTCGCGACCAGCCACGTGCTGGTGGGCGGCCTGCTGTCGTTGCTGAACAAGCGGAAGATGGCGCAGCGCTACCTGACCACCGCCACCGACGCCGCCGAGAGGCTCGGCGACCCGATCACTCGGGCTCACGTCCGGGTCTACGAGAGCTTCTCCACCCACTTCGGCGGAGATCCCCTCAAGGCGGAAGCGCTGATGACCCGCTGCATGGAGGAGCAGGGGCGGTGGCTGTGTCCCAGCGACTACCTGAGCGGCTGCGCCGACCTCGCCTGGAACCTCCTGATGCGCGGCAAGGTCGTCGAGTCCCGCCGATGGGTCGAGGAGGGTATCCGCAAAGCTGACAACCTCGTCGAGCAGTCGGGCTTCCTGCAGGGCCACACCGTGCGCTGCTACGCCGGTCCGGTCCTGGCGATCCTCGGAAAGCCGGCCGAGGGGCAGGAGCATCTGCGGCGCTTCCGCGCGCTCATCGACAAGACACCCGAGAACAAGTGGAGATGGGGCCAGTGGCTCGCCCACTCGGCCCTGTTCCACCTCGAGCAGGAGGACTTCGGCGAGGGCTTCGAGGAGCTGATCGTGCGCCACCGCGCCCTGGCGCTGAGCCCGAGCCGGGTCGCCCTCCAGCTGCGCCAGTTCTACGTGGCCCAAGCCTACGCACGGCTGGCGCAATTCCGGCGCAAGGAGCCAGCGGGCCTCGAGCGGCTGGCACCAGCGCTGCGCGACCTCCAGAAGGCAGCGGGGAAGCATCCGACTCTGGTGGGCCACGCCCTCACGGTCGCCGGCGCCAGCAAAGGGCTTCAGGGCCGGCACGCCGCAGCGCACCGCCTCTTCGAGAAGGCCGAGGCCCTCGCCCGCGAATTCGACAGCCCCTGGGTACGCTTCGAGGTCGCCCGCCACCGCGCTTTCCTGTACGAGCGCGAAGGCAAGCCCGCCTCTGCCGTGGCACAGGAGGCCCGCATCGCCCACGAGCTGGCCGTCGAGCACCACTGGGAGCAGCGCGACCGCCGGCTGCGCGCCGACTTCAAGCTCGAAGATGAGCAGGACACCCGCTAGCCGACGGACCATCGGCCCAGCGCCTGGCGGGTGGCCTTGGTCTCTCGCGCCTCGTCGACCTTGAGGATCCCAAGAGAGCTTGCCGCTCGCCGGCCACGTCCCGACCGCCGCGGGCGCGGGCCACGATGCCTTCCAGGGTCGCGAGAATGCACGCCCGAAATCGCCACCTTGCTAGACAGACCGCGAAGCCGCGGCTGCGCAGAGAGGCGCTACTCGAGCCAGACCGGGTCCTGGTCCAGCGCGACGCTCACACCCCCGCCCGAGACCGCGAGGGTCTCCTCGCGCAGAGGCTGTCCGGCCGGGTCCGTGATGAGGGCTGTCAGCCGTGCGGTCGCTGCGGTCCACGGCAGGGTCGCCTGGCGCTGAGAATCCGCCCAGGCGACCAGCGCCGTCCTTCCGGTCGAGAGGACCTCGTACTCGTACGCGTGGACCGCGGGATCGGCCGACTGCAGCGACTTGCCGACCTTGGCCACACCCTCGTCGGTGCGGGCGGCCAGCATCCGGTAGGTGTGGTAGGCCAGCCGCGGCTTGCCGCGATCTGCCGCGGTGTCCCCCGCTGACCACCCGTCGGCCACCAGCCCGAGCAGGTCGAAATAGGAGCCACACGTCCCGCTGAAGCAGTGCCAGGCCACCAGGTTGTTCCAGAGGATGCGGCGCACGCCCAGGGCGCGGTTGACGGCATAGCGGTAGACCACCGAGCGCGCCTGGTCGCGCTGGGTCTGCGCCGGATGGCCACAGAGACCCGTCGTCAGGTTGCAGGAGGGCATTGCGGCCGGACAAGTCGCGTTCGAGAAGCACTTCGCCACGCAGCCCATCTGCCCGGCGCAGACCTTGTCCGCGGGACAGGCCGGCGTGCACGGCGCCCCTGCGCTCAGGGGAGTCCCGACGTAGGTGCCGTGCTCGCACGACCAGATCTCCACGTTCGAGAACCCCGCGGAGTCGAGCTCGGCCCTGAGAGCCGGGACTGCCTTCATGGTGCCGCTGTCTACATCCGCGCGCCCCCAGTGATGGAGGTCAATGGCATCGAAGCTCACCCCACGAGCCTTCAGGGCGGCGATCGCGTCCGGATAGAACGGGTCGAGCTTCGCCGCGCCCGTGGACGCTATCAGCACCACCTTGCCGGAAGGATCGGCGGCGTGGATCGCCTCAGCGGCCGCCTCGACCCATCGGGCATAGCCCTCGGCGCTGCGTCCGGGGTCGGTCCAGGCCGGGATCTCATTGCCCAGCTGCCAGTGCTTGATCACGATTGAGCCGGGTGCGTCGTCAACGCCATCCCCGTCGTAGCGCTCCACCGCCGCCTGGGCGAAGCGCGCCCATCCGGTGAGATCAGAGAGCGGGTCGCGGAGTCCGCGTTGCCCTCCACCCTCGTGAAAGACCGCCAGGTACTGGACCTGATGCGCCGCCGCCGCCGCGAAGATCGCGTCACCCCCGAAGCTCACGCTCCAGTCGAAGCCCTCGCCTTTCTCCGGCTCGACGAAGTCCCAGACGAGCTGCAGGTTGCTCCGGGTCCAGCGCGCTCCGAGCACGTTCGCCTGGCCCCCGGCCCAGCTCCGGTATTCGGGGCCGTCGAAGCCCATCTCGCGGCTGAAGTCCGCGAACTCCTCGGTGAACACCGCGAACAGACCGAAGGCACCTTCGGACGCGGCGATGGAGGCGTCGGCTGAGGGTGAACCGGCATCTGCCGGCGCGCTCGCCTGGCCCGCGTCCGCCTGGGTTCCTCCCGAGGAGCAGGCCAGCAGGGGCAGCAACACCATCGCCGAAAGAAACCTCTCCACGGTCACGCTGCTCATCGTCACGATTCCCTTTCGGAGAGCTCTATTGCTCGAGCGTCCCACCACGCTCGCCTCCGGGCTGAAGGATGCTACTCGCAACCGAGGGGATGCTCGAATCCTCGGCTCCGAAACACCCGTCTGCTATCCCTCGCAGACCAGACAGTCGGCCCCGCGCCTGGCGAGTGATCCCGGTCTCCCTCCCCTCGTGAACCTTGAGGGTCCCGAAGAGAGCCTGGACCTCGCCGTGGGGACTCTCAGGGAGAACCTCGAATCGGGCAGAGACCAACCCTCTTGCCGGGACGGACGCACCGTCCGAGGGCGAGCATCGAAGACACTGGCTCGTCTCGCTGCGGTATCGTGGGGTGGAGACGAGGCTCGCGGATGCTATCGAGCCGCCGGACGCGAGGGACCTGGCCGACCGGCTAGGTCGCCAGGGTTGCGAAGGAGCCCAGCGTGGGAACCCGAAATCAGCGCGAAAACAATGCGCTCTGGACGAGCGAAGCGCTGCAGTGGTCCCAGCTTCTGGCCAAAGACGACCTCGCGGCGGCGCTCTCGTTCTGCAATGCATGCCTGACGTGCGAACGCGAGGAGCATCTCCATGAGTCGATCCTCGGGTTCGCCGACCTCATCGGTGCCAAGTTCGTGCTCTACGCCTACATGAAGTCGAGCTACGACTCCGCGGGCTACGTGTGCCTGAAGAACCTCTCCAATCCGGTCGCCTGGATGGAGGAGTACGCCGAGAGGAACTACATCGAGCACGACCCCGTCCGCCGCGAGCTCGAGGTGTGGCTTTCGCGCGGCGAGACGCACGGCGTCTTCGCCTGGGATGCCTACGACCGCAAGCTCAGCCCCATCGAGGAGAAGATCATCGAGAGGCGGACGCACTGGGGGCTGCGGACCGGGTTCTCGGCCTTCTGCGACTCGCCGCGGCATGACGCCGTGTTCCTGGTCTCGTTTGCCAGCCGGCGCAAGGAGCCGCCCAGCCAGCGCGCGATGCTGATGGGCAAGCTCATCGTGGCGCACCTCAATCGCTGCCGGAAGCGCCTGGACCTGTCGTCGGTCGTGGCCAGGCTGACCCCGCGCGAGCGCACGGTCGCCAAGTGGCTGGTCGACGGCAAGACCAACAGCGAGATCGCCCAGATCCTCGACGTGACCGAGGCCACGGCCAAGTACCACGTGGCCAACATCCTGGCGAAGCTCGAAGCTGCGAGCCGCCAGGTCGCGGTCTCCATCCTCATCGCCGAGCGGTGCCTGGCCTGACCTGCCCCCACGACCTAGTCGATTCCCCAACGATTCCCGCGCGTTGTGCTTGCATCACCAGGACTCCTGAAGGATTGTGAAGGCAGCTGGGCAACTTCTGGCGGCCAAGTCCGAGAATCAGATGAATTCACCCGAGATTGCCTGGAGGGCGAACCATGGGCTTCGATATCGGCAGGATCTTCCGGCAGTCGGTGAAGACCGCAACTCCCACCAACCTGACGCCCGTCAATCCCAAGACTGATTCCGCGAAGGGATATGCGGGGTTTCAGGACGTCTTCGAGTCTGCTTCTGCAGGCCAGTCGACCCGGCAATCCTCGAGGGGCTCAGGCCTGATGGGGATGATCGGCAGCGTCCTGGGTGCGGTCGCAGGCAAGTACCTGGGCGACAAGATTTCCGAGTGGTTGGGCAAGCTGTTCGGCTCCAAGTCGCAGAGCCCCCAGCTCAACCCGGCGACGGGGGCAACGCAGACGACGGCCGCGGAACAGACGGGAACGGCGCAGGGGGGCGTGACCTGTCCTCAGACCGGAATCATCTCCATCGACAAGAAGATTCGGCCGAAATATTCGATTCCCACGCTGCCGACGATCAACGGGCAGCCGCCCAAGTCGATCAAGCTCGTCTTCCAGCCGTCGGGCACCGAGATGGTCATCCCGAACGTGAATCAGGACGCCTATAAGTTTGAGATGCCAGACGGTTCCAAGACCAAGGATGCCTACATCTATCGCTGGACCGCGCGAGGGAAGGACATCAAGGGTCGAGAGGTCTACGCGCCCCCGGGAACCAAGGACACCCAGGTCACCGCCTACCCCCTGAGCTAGGCGCTGTCAGCAGGTGGTCCCCGTCGATCAGCGTCTCCGCGGCCGCCAGGCGTTCCGACACCTGGAGCTGGGCAGCCTCGGACGAGCCCTCCAGCGCCTTGGTTGAGGCCACACAGCCGGGCACGTTCTCGGGCACCGGGTCGAAGTACCCGGTGCCCATCTCGTGCTGGTGACGCGTGGCGGTGTCGCCCTGCCGAGCTGCAGCGAGCTCGGCTTGCCTCCTCATCGGCGAGGATGGCGCGCGAACCAGTAGCGGCCCTGCCTTCCCCCCAGACCTCTCGACCTGATCGGCGCGCTGCAGCGCCCGGTTGTTCATGCCACACCCATCCCCCTGGATGCTTGGAACGCATCGGGGCGCTAAGGCGCGGGTACCAAGACGATCCCCTTGGTCGCCATGGCCCCGTCGCCGGCTGTCCGGCCATGGCCCCGCCAGCTACCGGCACAGCGCCTTGCGTGTGACCTCGGTCTCCCGCGCCTCGTGGA
The DNA here is from genome assembly GCA_016218885.1 of Deltaproteobacteria bacterium. GTDB lineage: Bacteria > Myxococcota > Myxococcia > Myxococcales > UBA5297 > JACRCT01. The sequence continues at coordinate 11,363 of JACRCT010000269.1, forward strand.
CCTTGAGGGTCCCCAAGAGCCCCCTGAGCTCGCCGGCCACGTCCCCGCCGCCGCGGGCTCGGGCCACGATGCCTTCCAGGGTGGCGAGGATGCGCGCGTGCTCGCAGGCGATCTCCTCGAAATCGCCGCGGTACTGAGGCGCCTGCGCAGAGACCAGCCCGTGCAGGCCGTCGCGGGCCTCCTCGCGTCCGAAGTGGCCCCTCAGGTGCGCGGCGAGCTCCTCGAGGGTGTACATCGCCGGCCTTCTCGCCTCGACCAGCTGCGCCCCTAGCTTCTCCAGGAGCAGATGGTCCTCGTCGATGACCGCCTCCGCGGCAGCCAGGCGATCCGACACCTGGAACTGGGCAGCCTCGGTCGAGCCCACCAGCGCCTTGGTCGAGGCCGCGCCGCCAGACACGATCTCGGTCACCAGATCGAAGTACCCGGTGCCCACCTCGCGCTGGTGACGAGTGGCGGTGTAGCCCTGCCGCTCGGCGGCGAGCTCGGCTTGCTGCAGCTCGGAGTAGGCGGACATGCCGCGGTCACGGTAGCCGGCCGCGAGCTGGAACATCCCGTAGTTGAGCGCGTGGAACCCGGCGAGGGTGACGAACTGGAACTTGTAGCCCAGCTCGCCCAGCTCGCGCTGGAAGCCGGCGATGGCGGTCTCGTCCAGCTTCTTGCGCCAATTGAAGCTGGGCGAGCAGTTGTAGGCGAGCATCTTGCCCGGGAAGCGGGAGTGGATCCCCTCGGCGAACTCCCTGGCCTCGGCGAGATCCGGGGTGGAGGTCTCGCACCAGATCAGGTCCGCGTAGGGCGCGTAGGCGAGCCCGCGCGCGATGGCGGGCTGGATGCCATCCCTGAGGTGGAAGAAGCCCTCCGCGGTGCGCCCCTTCTCCTTCTCGATGAACGGCGCGTCATAGGGGTCGACGTCGCTCATCAGCAGCTTGGCCGAGTGGGCGTCGGTGCGGGCCACCAGGAGGGTGGGCACGCCCATCACGTCCGCCGCCAGCCGGGCCGCGGTGAGGGTGCGGATGAAGGCGCTGGTGGGGACGAGCACCTTGCCCCCGAGGTGGCCGCACTTCTTCTCCGAAGCGACCTGATCCTCGAAGTGGATGGCCGCCGCTCCCGCCTCGATCATCGCCTTGGTCAGCTCGTAGGCGTTGAGCGGGCCGCCGAAGCCGGCCTCGGCATCGGCGACGATGGGCGCGAACCAGTGGCGGCCCTGCCCTCCCTCGGACCTCTCGACCTGATCGGCGCGCTGCAGCGCCCGGTTGATGCGCCGCACCACCGTGGGGACGCTATCCGCCGGATAGAGGCTCTGGTCGGGATAGGTCTGCCCGGCAGTATTCGCGTCGGCCGCCACCTGCCAGCCGGACAGGTAGATGGCCTCCAGCCCCGCCTTGACCATCTGCACCGCCTGGTTGCCGGTGAGCGCGCCCAGGGCGTGCACGTAGGGCCGCGACCGCAAGAGGTCCCACAGCCGCAGGGCGCCCCGCCGCGCCAGGGTGTGCTCGATCTGCACGGTCCCGCGCAGCTTCTCGACCTCGGCGACGGTGTAGCTGCGGCGGATGCCGTCCCAGCGCTTCGGGTCGGGATGGGCCGGGGCGGCGACGGGAGCGGCGGCATCGGGGACCTCGCCGATGAGCAGGTCATAGGCCGGCAGAGTGAGAAAGTCCTCGAAGCGCTCCGCGGTGGAGATCCGCTCGAAGATGGCGCGCGCCTCCGAGAATCGCCCGCTCGCGAAGCGCTCCTCGCCCACTTGCCGACGGATGCGCCCCATCTCCTCTTCGAGCCACGAGCGGAACGCCGCTTCCGTCACCCGGCGGCCGTCAGCGAGAGCCGCGCCATGGTGGATCCACTGCCAGACCTGGGCCCGGCTGATCTCCGCGGTCGCCGCGTCCTCCATCAGATTGTAGAGCGGCACGCAGCCCGACCCGCGCAGCCACGCTTCCAGATACTGCACCGAGACGCGGATCGAGTGCCGAAGCCCCTCCTCCGTGCGCGTACCTACCGGAATCTGCAGCAGGTCCTTCTCCGAATGGCGCACCTCGTCGCGCATCTTGTGGAGCTGGTTGGGGGTCTTCACGTGCTCGTCGAAGATGGCCTTCGCCAGCGCCACCAAGCCGGGGTGGGCAACCCAGGTCCCATCGTGACCGGCCTTCACCTCGCGCAGCTTGTCCGCCCGCACCTTGGCCAAGGCCGCCTCGTTGGCGGCGGGGTCGTCCTTGATGGGAATCTGCGCCGCCATCCCCCCCATGGCGTGCGCACCCCGGCGATGGCAGGTCTGGATGAGCAGCTGGACGTAGGCGTTGAGGAAGCCCTTGTCCATGGTGATCTGGTCGCGGTCGGGCAGCACCGCCTGGGGGTCGAGACGCTGCTTCTTGATGAAGCTGAAGATGTAGTCCCAGCGCCCGCAGTTGAGCCCCGCGGAGTGCTCCTTGAGCTCCCACAGGATCTCGTCCATCTCGAACGACGCGGGCGGCGTCTCGATGAGCACCGTGGCCTTGATGGTCCCGCGCGGGACGCCCAGCCTCTCCTGGGCGCGCAGG
>JACRCT010000270.1 GCA_016218885.1 Deltaproteobacteria bacterium
GCCGGCCGCTCGGTCTCCCTCTCGATCTGCTGGGTCGTCGCCTTCTCGACCTTTCCGCAGTGGCCCAGCGTCACCCAGGTCTCGGCGATGAGGTCCGAGGCCTTCCCCTTGAGCAGGGGCAGAAGGGTTTCGGTGAAGCGCTTGAGGGCCGACTTGACCTTCGGGCCGCCCTCGACCTCGTGGTACTCGCCGATGCCGAGGACGAGCGGTCGGGTCTCGAGCACGACCGACATCGCCTTGGCGGGGGTGTCGAAGTACCGGCAGGAATGCGCGCCGCACTCCAGAAGAGAAGCCGGGGCCGACCTGGCCGGTGTCGCGGCGAGCGCAGCTGCCAGCACGACCAGGGCCAAGGAGTCCATGGATGCGACCTTAGCCGCCCGCTCGAGGGCCAGCAATCGAGCGCGCGTCCGTGATTCGCAGGCAAGGTGCGGCACCGCTCCATTGCGATCGACCGCCCCTCCGGTCGTCCCCCTTCCGTGCATGCGATCCTCTGTCGTGCCGGAAATCGTCCCGCGAGCCGAGCGGCCAACTCTCATCATGTCTAGCCTAGAGCCCTGAGCGCCGACGTGTGCCTGCCCGGCCTGGGGGAGGTTGGGGGGCGTCGAGCGGTGGGTGTCTGGATGGCGCTGCTGCGGCGGGCGGTGGATGCGGTCGTCGAAGAGCTGAACCGGACCGAGTTCGACGCGATCCGCGAAGAGTGGAATGAGCTCGCGAGCACGCTCTTCGTGCGGCACGAGTTCCTGACTGCCTACCTCGACAGCTTCGAGCCGGGTGCTCGGCTCGTGGTTCTCACGGTCCGGCTGAACGGGCAGCTGGTCGCCGGTCTTCCGCTCGTGGAGGAGAGGACCCATCTGCTGGGCGTCCCATTGGCAACCCTGAGGGCACCCGCCAACGTGCACTCCAATCGGTTCGACCTCGTCTGCGAGCCTGGTTCGCGTGAGAAGGCGGTCGAGGCCCTCTGGACGTACCTGCGTGAGAGAGGTGGATTTGACCTCCTCCTTCTGCGCGATATTCCGCCCGAGGGTCACGCCCGGATGCTCCTCGAGCGCGCCGCCTCCGATGGCTGTGGGGTGGCGATGCGCGAGAGCTGGAGCACCCCGCACATCCCGCTGGGGGGTGGCTTCGAGGGGGTGAAGGCCGACCTGACCGCCCGCTTCCGGGCCAATCTGCGGCGTCGCCAGCGCAAGCTCGGGGCTCGCGGGCAGGTCCAGTTCGAGTGCGCCCCCGTCGCCGCCGCCGCCGACCTCTCCCGCGCGTTGGCAGAGGGATTCGCGCTCGAGGCTTCGGGCTGGAAGGGACGGTCCGGGACGGCGATCCTGCGCGACCCGCCGGCGCACAGATTCTATTTGCGGCTCGCGTCCGCCTTCGCCCCCACCGGAGAGCTGCGCCTGTTCTTCCTGAGGCTCGATGGCCGCCCGGTCGCCTTCTTCTACTGCTTGGAGTCGGCAAGGACGCTCTACCTGCCGAAGCTGGCCTATGACGAGGCGCTCGCGGACTGCTCGCCGGGGCACCTCCTGACCGGCGAGGTGGTGCGCGATGCCTGCACCCGCGGCCTCGCCGACTTCGACTTCCTCGGGCCCTCCATGGATTGGAAGCTCGACTGGGCCTCCCACCTTCGCGTCCACCACACCCTCTGGATGTTCCGCCGCGGCTCCATGGGGCGGACTCTCTCTGACCTGCGCTTCAAGCTGCTCCCGCGGCTTCGGAGCGCGCTCCTCTCGCGACCGGCGAGCGAGCCGCGAGGCGGGGCCGGAGCAGGAGAAGGGCAGGAGGGGAGCGATGCCTGACGCGATCACCATGCCGGCCGTGCGCCATCCCTTTGCTCGAGCGCTTCCGACGCTATCGCCGGAGGTCCTGGGCGGTGCCCTGCAGGCCGCGGTGGGGCGGGCGCGCTCCCGCCCCTTCCCGCTGGGGGCTCCGGGGGCACGCTGGCTCTTCTTGGGGCGCAACGCGGTCTATCGTGGCTTGCGCGCCTTGGGGCTGGGGGCCGGGGAGCTCGTGCTCATGCCGGCCCTTCACCACGGCGTCGAGGTGGAGGCCGCCCTCGCGGCCGGAGTGCGGGTCGAGTTCTATCCCGTCGATCTCTCGCTGCAGCCCGACCTGGACGCCGTGCGCCGCCGGATGCGCAGCGCGGGAGCGAGGGTCCTCTATGCCATCCACTTCATCGGCTACCCGCAGCCCCTAGTAGAGATGCAGGCCATCGCCCGCGAAGCCGGGGCCTATCTGATCGAGGACTGCGCGCTGGCGCTCTTCAGCGCGACCTCCGAGGGCGTACCGCTGGGCTCGGTGGGCGACGCGTCGATCTTCTCGCTCTACAAGACGCTCCCCATCCCCGACGGCGGGGTGCTGTGGCTCGCCCAGGGGCGGGACTCGTTGCCCGAGCCACGCCGGCCGCCGTGGGGCTCGACCATCGCCGAGGCCGGGTCGAGCGCCATCTCCCATGCCTTCACCTCGGGGCACGAGCGTCTGGCCGAGCTTCTCTGGGCCGCGGTGCGGCGGGTGCGCCGGCACGTCGACCTGCGGCGCAGCCTGGGGGAGGCGGCGACCGGGACCAACCACCTGGATCCCGCCTGCCTCGATCTCGGCATCTCGCCCTTCTCGCGGTGGCTCGCCTCGGGGCTCGACGAGGCGGCGGCGTGCCGCATCGTCGAGCGGCGGCGGCGCAACTTCGAGCGCATGGCCCAGGCGCTGGGCGACCCTGCGCTGCTCGCCTTGCCGGCGCCGCTCCCCGTCGGAACCTGCCCGCTGTTCTTCCCGCTGCTCGCCCGCGACGGCGCCCAGAAGGACCACCTCCTCTGCGCCTTGGAGCGCGCCGGAATCGGGGCCATCAACTTCTGGCGCATCGCCCATCCGGCGCTGGTGCCGGCTGACTTCCCCGAGGCGACCGAGCTTCGCGAGCGCATCGTCGAGGTGCCCATCCACCAGGACCTGGACGAGGAGGCGGTCGAGCAGATCGTGCGGGTCCTCAAGGGGGCGCTCGCAGCCTCGCGGCGGCAGCGATCGATCGCCTGAAGAGGTAATTGCTCGTCACCTTGGTCAGGGCTTGCCAGGCCACGAGGCGGGGTCAGATCCACCCGGGTGCGTGAAAGACCCGGTGAAGCCGCGCGTAACCGGCCAAGAACACTGGCGATGAACGAGGCACGAGCGGTGCAATCCATCGGGCGGTTCTCTCGCGGAGGGTTCGATGAGGGTCGTCCTTGTGGTCGCCTTGCTTCTGGGCTCCGGCGCTGCCCGGGCAGCGGACAAGCCGGCGGCGGTGCAGGTCTGCGTCAAGCTGCCTGCCGGAATCGCGCTCTTCAGCGAGGCGCCGAAGCGCAACTACCGCGCGTTGGGCGACGGGGCCTATCTGCTGGACATGGACGTCGCCCTCAACGGCAAGGCGCCGGAGCGCATCACCCCCAACGGCGCGGGCTGCTTGCGCGCCTGGGTTCAGGCCGAGCAGCTCTCCACCATCTCGCTGCGCTTTGACCGGACCGACCTGAACCTCAAGCCCGAGACGCGCGCGGTCAAGCTCAAGCTCAAGCCGGACCTCTGGTACGACGGCGGCTCCTTCGAGGCCCAGCGTGCGAGCTTCTCGAAGATCTCGACGGCGCTCCCCGGCAAGCTCGAGGTCGCGCGCCTCGAGGAGGCGGAGTGGTCCAAGGGGGCCTTCCCCTTGCGCGATCACGACAAGCTCCCCTCGGGCCGCTACGTCGTACGCTACGAGCCGCCGCCGCCACCGCTGGGCAGCTGCGAGATCACCGTGCGCGCCGAGGCGACCGGGACCATCCGGCCCGACAACCGGCCCGAGCTTTTCCAAGAGCTCGTCGA
>JACRCT010000271.1 GCA_016218885.1 Deltaproteobacteria bacterium
GCGCTCGAGCCAGTGGTGGACGTGGCGGATCGCTTGAACACCGATTTTCGCGGAGCCCCAACCGTCACGGCGGACTAACACGCCGGTGGCCGCAATGTCAGGCAAATCGCAGCGACAAGGATGCGCCTCTGGGGGCGAGTAAGCCGCTCGGCAGATTGGACCACGGGACGCCGCGCAGGATGGGGTTGTGCGCGCGCCGGGGGAACGAGATCGCGACGGTCGATCCTGTAACGCTGACCGTGCCCTTGCTGCGGACGAAATGCCGGTAGAGCTTCGGGGCGTCGCAGTCCTCGAAGCCTCGCAGCTTGCGCGCCAGCATGGTGTACAGGGTGTCGGCGACCATCGTGAGGGCCACGTCGAAGTGGACCTTGGTGAGGATGGGCGACGAGATCGAGTTGAGGTGGAAGAACTTCACTGCCTCGGCGATTCCGTTCTCGACGCGCCAGCGCCGTGCGTAGGTGCCTACGAGCGAGTCGAGTTCGGCCTCGAAGTCGTTGGTGATGAGGAAGGCCGGCTTTTCGTGGCCGTTGCCGCGGACGATGAGCTGGCGCAACTCGCCAGGGTAGCCGCGCAAGGTGACGAGCGACTCGTGGACGAGCGGGTTGGGGAACTTTCGCTTGGGGTGCGGGATGTGAATCCTGTGCCAGCACTCGAGCTCGTCGAGATCGCGCAGGAGCTTCTCGCCGCGCCGGCGCAGGGCAGGAGATCCGCACCTGCGGGTAGGCCCTTGATCCCGTGAGTCTTTCTCGGAGGGGCTTTCCCTAGAAGGCGAGCGCTTGACAATCTGGTATGCCGCTAGCATGCTGGCATACCAGACCGGCGGCGCTTCCTGACGAGGTCGTCGGCCAGACACGGAGGCTCCATGACCAAGCGACCCGAGGCGTCACGGTTGCGGCAGCAGCTCAGCCGCGTTGAGGAGCAGCGCGACCGGCACCTCACGGAGATCCTTCAGACGCGGCTTCGCATGATTCGCGGGAGCTTCGTCGTGCTCGCCAAGAAGTGCGGCAAGCCCAACTGCCGGTGTTCAACCGGGGAGACCCATCCGACCAGCTACCTCTCCATCAGCGAGGAGGGACGCAAGCGGATGGTCCACGTTCGGGCTGCGGACGTCGGCGCTGTACGCGAGGCCGCGGACCGGTACCGCAGGTTTCGTGAAGCCAGAGCTGCGCTGTCGAAGCTCTCTGCCGATCTCTTGGCCCTGGTGGATGTCCTTCAGGAGTGTCTGGTCGACCCTTATCCGCCGCCCACCACCGGTGAGAGCTCTCACCACAAGGGGCCTGGCCGAAATGAGCATGCCGAAGAGGAAGACCAAGGAGCAGCGAGCGGCCAAGAAGGCCGCAAGGCAGGTAGCGAGGACGGCGGAACAGGGGGCTCCAGCCAAGACCGCTGAGCCACCGTTCGAGCCCGAGATGTCGCGCGCCAGAGGCCGGCAGCTGATTGCCTACGCGAACAAGGTCTATGGCGTCGGCGACGAGGTGGCGAAGATCCCCGATCCGCGCCAGGACCCCGACGTCCCCCTGTCGCTGATCAGCTCCACCCTCCTGGTCTCCGGCCTCCTGCGCGTCCGCAGCCTCAACGCCTTGGAGGCCGAGCTCGAGAAGGCGTGGTTCGCTCACGCCGTCGGCGCAGAGGCTCCGGTGGAGGGCAGCCGCCTGTTCTCGGCGGAGACCGTATCGCGGCAGCTCGTGAAAATGGGCGCCGAGGGCCCGCGGCCGATGCTGGAGGAGGTCATCCACAAGGCCGAGCGGAACAAGGTCTTCCGGGAGGGATGGCACGGCGCCCTACGCCATGCGGCCATCGACGGCTGGGAGCCGATCCGGTCCAACTCGCGGCATTGCCCGCACTGCCTCGAGCGAACGGTGACGGTCGGCGAGGGCGACAAGAAGCACGAGGTCACGCAGTACTACCATCGCTGCGTCGTCGCGCTGCTGCTCGGGGAGCACGAGGAGGTGGTCCTGGGCTTCGAGTCCCATCGCACCTTGGAGCAGCGGCGGGCCGCCGGCGACAAGAGCGCCGACTGCCACGAGGGCGAGGAGACGGCGGCCATCCGTCTGGTCGAAAGGCTGCGCGAGACCTACGGCCGGTGGATCGAGGTCATCGTCGCCGACGGCCTCTACGCCAACGGGCCCTTCCTCTCCACCCTCGACCGGCTCGGCTTCGGCGCGGTGATCGTCATCAAGAAGGACACCGACGAGCCTCTACGGGAGGCGCACAACCTGTGGGCGGGCAAGCCGCCCAACGAGACTGTGGAGGACAAGGAGGCGGGCGAATTCATCGAGCTATGGGACTGCAAGGAACTCCAGACCCTGAGCACCTTCAAGGGGCCCGTCCGCGTCACCCGCGCCGTCGTCCACCCGCTCGATCCCGAAGACGCCACCGAGCCCAAGCAGTGGTGCTTCGTCTCTATCGGGGTGGCGGCGCGCAAGCTGACCGCGCGCCAGCTCCTCAAGGTCATGCGCGCGCGCTGGCACATCGAGAACACCGGCTTCAACCAGTGGACCAAGCACTGGCCCTTCGAGCACGTCTTCGTGAACAACTGGCGCGGGATGGAGGCCGTCTTCGGCTTCCTCTTCACCGCCTTCAACCTGCTGCAGCTCTTCCTCTACCGACAGGTGAAGGGCTACGCGCGGCTCAAGGGCAAAGACCCCACCAAGACCATCATCAGCTTCGTGGCGAAGGCCCGCGAGGACCTCGTCGCCGCCCACGGCGGTCCGCTCGACTGGCAGGCCGCGGCCGCCTGAGCGAAGCGCCGCCCCGCGGGAGAACACGCCCCGCCCCGGGAGCGACGCACCCCAACCGAAGGGCACCCACCGCGCGCCTCGCAAGGCGTACCGCACTCCACGACATCATTGCCCGGCTCGCGGACTTGGCCCTCCAAGCCGCTGCACGCTTGCTCGTGGCCCGACAGCGGCGGTCCGCGCCGCCCGCGCGGCGCCTCCGCCGCCCACAGATGCGGATCTCCTGGGTGGGACCTGGCCTCGCTGGCGGCCGGGGTGGCGCTCGCCGGAAGCTGAAGCTTCCGGCTACCTCTGCAAAGCCCCTTCGGGGCTCCAGGTCGTCACAGTACTGAGCTCGGTCTTGGACCTCCCTGAACCCGCGAAGCGGGTTCTGCAGGCGTAGCTGGAGAACCTCATTTCCGGGCGTGCCGACGGACCGGCGGCGTCGGCCTCGGCTACGGCAGCGGCTGCGCCTTGAGCCCGAGGCGCGCCTGCAGCGC
>JACRCT010000228.1 GCA_016218885.1 Deltaproteobacteria bacterium
CCTCGGGCCGCAGGTCGGCGAGTCCCAGGATCACCGTCCTGGGCTCGTCGCGCCCGTGGGAGAGGACCATCACGCTCATCTGCAGGTGGTCCTTGGGGTCGGTGGCGCTGAGCGCCGGATGGGAGACCACCTTGCGCGTCTCCTTGAGACCCGACATGGACCAGCCGCGCTCCAGGAACCGATGCCCGTAGAACTCGAGGATCTCCCGGGCCTGGGCGCGGGTCTCGAAGTAGGCCAGGGTCATGGGCAGCCCCTGGGTGACCATCTGGTCTCCCATGGCCACGATGGGAGTCAGGGCCCCGGGAAATGCCATGAACCGCTGGCGCAGCTCCTCCTGCCCCAGGCGCGGCGCCATGGACCTCTGCTGCGTCCCTACTGGAGTGGGGTCGGGAAGAGCGCCGGGCCCCGTTTCCCCGCTGGCGCCGATCTTCGGGGCGGCAGGCGCTACCGGAGCCACCTGCTCGGATGAGGGGGCGACCTGCGGCGCAGCAGGTGCGGTTGCTTGCGCCGCCGGCGGACGCACCGCAAGAGCAGAGAGCGAGCCCGCCGCGGGAGCGGAGTGCGAATCGGCGCAGGCCGTGAGGAAGGCCGCCGCCAGCATCGCCGTCGCCACCGGCCTGGACCGCCCCAAGCTCATGGCTCGTTCCACTCCGGATCCGGCATCGCCAGGTAGGAGTCCTTGGTGCGCTGGTCCGCGTAGCTCCGGGTGGAGAGGTCCTCGTCGTTGGTGTTCGCCTCCGACGGCTCCTCGTGGGAGATGGACAGGTGCAGCGATGCGTTGCCGGTGTGGGAGGCGAAGTCGCGCTTGGTGTCCACGGTCTCCATGTAGCCCATCTTGAACTTGTCGGTCTCGCCCTTCTCGTCGGGGGTGCCGACCATGAGGACGAACATCGCCTTGAGCACCGCCTGTGGGGCGTCGGTGCCGTACTTGTACATGTCGGCGCCGACGTTCCAGTACTCGGGGTTGCCCCCGCCATAGTCGCCGACCTTCTCCGCCGCGGGGTTCTCCAGGCCCCAGTCGTCGGTGAAGACCACGAAGCCGCGCGTGTCGGCGGGCTCGCAGCCCCGGAGCTTGGTGCCGCTGCCGCACATCTCGAGCTTGGCGATGCTGGAGGAGATGATCTTGGGGGTGCCATTGAAGAACTCGAGGTGCGCGTCGGTGGGGGCCCTCTTGTTCTCATAGGAGACGTTGGCCTTGCAGCCCACCCAGCCGTCGGCGTGGAGGTAGTCTTTCGCCACCACCTTCGGGCCGAAATCGACCCCGACGCTGCGAGGCTCGCACTTCAGGTCATCCAAGGTGTTCAAGCCAAAGACCCCCAGGTAGCCGACACGCGAGCCGGTGTTGTTGAAGGAATCGAAGTCCTTGAGCTCGCCCTTGACCCGGTCGGCGCTCTTGGTGGCCGCGGAGGTGAGCCGCTCCGTCGGGCTGGGACCGCCGTTGTAGGAATGGGTGAGGTAGGCGGTGATCTCCCAGCCAGCGTGGATCTCCGCCTCCTGGGCCTTGATGGCGGCCACGAAGGCCTCACCGCTGTAGATGGTGTAGATGACCATCGGGACCAGGAGCAGGGTGGTGAGCGCGAACTCCGCTATCGAGCCGCCCTGCTCCTCGTCGCGGATGCTGTGGATGAGCCGGAACATGGAGCACCCTTTCAGAAGCTCAGGTACGGCACGCCGTCAGCCGACGGAGCGTGGCTCGGCGTCAGCGCCTCGGTCGCGTCCGCCGGGCGGATGGGATGGAGCTTGGCTCGCCAGAAGGGGTTCCAGAAGCTGGGAGGCTCCTGCCAGTTGTCGCTGCCATCGCTGCTGGTTCCGGGGCGAACCTTGGGCTTGTGGTAGTAGACCAGCCCGCCGCCGATGGCCGCCATCTTCCCTGCGGCCTCGCTGTCCCCTGCTCCGCCGCGGGTCTTGAAGGACATGGGCACCGGCAGAACCAGGTTTAGCTCGAAGTCGAAGACCTGCCTGGGGCTCCCCATCGGCTTGGTCAGGACGGCGAGCGTGTGCGGGTGGTTCCAGAGCTTCTCGATGTTGTCTCCGTAGGTGCCCCACTTGTAGCGCGGGTGCTTCAAGTAGACGGTCTTGTCGCTCTCGCTGGGCTCGAACTTGTGCTTGCCGGCATCGTTCTCGGTCTCGGTGCCGTCCTTGCCCCAGAAATGCTTGTTGGCGTCGGCAGTACCGCCGTACACACCGCCGAAGGCCTCCCCTTCGCCCGTGGCGGTGCAGTTGTCGTTGCAGAAGACGGAGACCGTCACCTTGCCGTGGTCCTCCGCGCCGTAGCCGTAGGCTCCGTTGCCCTCCTTGCCGGCCCAACCTGCCCGGGTATCGGATTGATCGCTGTGAATGGCGTTCTGCAAGGCAGGGAAGCTGCCCGGCTCGGAGGCAGTGGTCTTGGCGTTGCCGGCGTCGTCGGGCATGGCCACGAACGAGCAGACGCCCGACATCTTGCCGTTGGCGATGCCCATGGCGCTGATCCAGTTGTTGCTGTCGGCGAGGAAGGCGCGGTTGGTGATGAAGTCCGGGTAGCGGGTGGCAGACTCGATCTCGTTCCAGTCGTCGTCTCCCTTGCCCTCGCCGGGTGTGGGGAAGAAGATCGCGTTGTCGAGATATTCGAGGTTGACCGCGTCCGGCCCAGCGGGGGCCTCGATCTTGTCGTCGACGGTCTTGGCCAGCTTTCCGGCCAGGACCTGGTCCTGAATCTGCTCCTTCAGCAGGTCGAGCATGTCGAGCTGCTCTTTCTGCAGCGGGTCTTGGATCAGCTTGTAGTGGTCGAGGGCAGCCTTGCCCAGCTGGGGATCCCACGTGTCCTTCTGAGACTTCATCCAGCCGTAGGCGGGCCAATCGTTGCCCTTGTAGTACTCGGCGGCGTCGGAGGTCTTTTCGGCGTCCAGCGGTGCCATGCAGCAGATGGTGAACTGGCTTGGGGGGCACTGGGTAAACTTCGAGGCGAGGATGCCGGACGCCATGTCGAGCGCCGAGCCGGTGGCGTACATCAGGTCCTGCAGGTAGGTGATGTAGCTGGCGTGAGAATGGATGGAGAGGATGGCCACGTCGTGGGCCACCCGGGCGCGGTTGGTCCAGGCGAAGAAGTTGAAGGTGCGCGCCTCCATGACCGCCAGGCTGTAGGCCCCCGAGTCGGCCAGCGACTGCATCTTGATCTTCTCGCGGGTGCGGTGACCGATGGCGAAGGTCAGCATCACCGCCAGGAACACGAAGAGCAGCACCAGGGCGGCGAGGGCGAAGGACTGGCCCCGCTCGGACTTGAAGAGGCGGCGGCGAAGGGAAACGTTCCAGATGCTCAGGCGCATGGCGGCCTCCTCGCTACTTGCACTTCCACTTGCCCGTCTTGCTCTTCGCCGCGTCGGTCGGCTCGCTCATCATCCTCATCGACCAGCTGGCCACGATGGGGCTTGAGTAGACCTTCGGGCTGTGGCCCATGTTCGCCTCCACCTGGTCGAGGAGGTCGGCGTCGACGGTCTGCCTCGCGGGAGGCGACTCCGCCTTCATGTTGAGCATGGTCGGGTCGTAGGTGGCCCAGTGGAAGCCGCGCTGAGTGGCCAGCCAGAAGCGAACCATGACCCAGTTGGCGAACGGGATGCGGTAGTGAAAGAAGTAGGCCAGCTTCACCCGGATGCGCATCACCTCGTCGCTGTCGCTCTCGTGCTGGTAGTCGAAGTCCCGCTCCAGGTTCTCGAGCTCGTAGTCCAGCCAGGCGATCGGGGTCCCGTGCCCGGTCTGGTTGGTCTTCACCAGGTCCTGAGTGGACTTGTAGAGCGTCTTCATGTCCGGGTTGTTCGCCAAGGTGTACGAGGTGCTGGGCGCCAGGGCCGCCAGGGCGGCCATCTTCATCTTCTCGCAGTCGGCGCGATAGACGCTGCCCGACCTCGCGGCCTTGAACACCGCGTACTCGGCCAGGATCCGCGCGTGGTAGGCCAGCGTCAGCTGCAGGATCCCCAGCAGCGTGAAGAGCATCATCGGAAAGGTCAGGGCCGACTCCACCAGCGCCTGGCCACCTTCCCGCTGGATCGACAAGCGCATGTGCTCCTCGGATCGATGTGCGTCTGGTCACATTATCCGCGCACCGACCGGGGCGGTTGATACGTCAAGTGGACGCCGACACTCGTCAGATTTTCGGACCTGATTTCCAGCACTTGGCTTCGAGCCGCCGCCGCGAAGGCCTCGCCAAGTCCTTGAGCCTCCGTCCCAGGATGTTCGGCCCACCCCCGGAACGGCAACGCGGCTATCATGCGCGCGCACTTGATTGCCCTGGAGGGATTGCATGTCCGCCTTGACCGACTCGCCCGCCTGGAGAGCGCTGGGCCAGCACCACCAAGCCGTCCGCGACCTGTCCCTGCGCTCGCTCTTCGAGAAGGATCCCGCGCGAGCCCAACGCCTCAGCGTGCAGTACGAGGACTGGCTCGTCGACTACTCCAAGAACCGCGTCACCGACGAGACGATGCGGCTGCTGGTCGCCTTGGCGAACCAGGTCGGGCTCAAGGACCAGATCGAGGCCATGTTCACCGGCCAACGCATCAATCGCACCGAGGACCGCGCGGTGCTGCACGTGGCGCTGCGCAACCGCTCCCACCGGCCGATCCCGCTGGACGGCAAGGACGTGATGCCCGAGGTCGAGGCGGTGCTGGGCAAGATGCGGCTCTTCTCCGACCGTGTGCGCAGCGGGGAGTGGAAGGGGCACACCGGCAAGGCCATCACCGACCTCGTCAACGTGGGCATCGGCGGGTCCGACCTGGGACCGCTGATGGTCTGCGAGGCGCTCAAGCACTACTCCCGGCCCGACCTCAAGGCCCACTTCGTCTCCAACGTCGACGGCACCCACCTCGCCGAGACGCTCAAGCCGCTGGACCCGGCGACGACCCTCTTCATCGTGGCCTCCAAGACCTTCACCACCCAGGAGACCCTGGCCAACGCCCGCTCGGCGCGCGCGTGGATAGTGGAGCGGCTCGGCGAGGCGGCGGTGCCCAGGCACTTCGTGGCGGTCTCCACCAACGCCGCCGAG
>JACRCT010000229.1 GCA_016218885.1 Deltaproteobacteria bacterium
GCTCTGTACGGCTACAAGCGCCTGGATCCCGTGCCCAGCCCCGCCGAGCTCGAGGCCTTCTACACCGGCTCCTACATGGAGCTGATCGAGGCCGGCGGACGCGCCCCCGAGATCCGCCGGCTGCTCCAGGGCGGGCCCGAGCGTGAGGCGGAGCTCGCCTGGCTGCGCTCCACGCTCTACTCCGACGTGGAGCTCGCGCTGGCGCCTGGCGGGGGCGACCGCGGGCTCCTGCTCGACGTGGGGTGCGGCACCGGGGACTTCCTGGATCACGCGCGTTCCATGGGCTGGGGCGCCGAAGGCGTGGAGCCCTCGCGGCTGGCCAGCGAGAGGGCGCGCGAGCGCGGCTTCAAGGTCTTCACGGGCACGCTCGAGGCATACCGCGAGCAGGGCGCACGCCCGGAGTGGGACGCGGTGAGCCTGCTCAACGTGCTCGAGCACGTGCCCGACCCCGCGCGGTACGTGCACCAATGCCGCGAGCTGCTGCGCCCCGAGATCGGGCGGCTGGCGGTCGTGGTCCCCAACGACTTCAGCGAGGTGCAGGCCGCGGCGGCGCAGGCCCTGGGCACCGCGAAGCGCTGGTGGGTCGCCGCGCCCGACCACATCAACTACTTCGATTTCGTCTCCCTGGAGCGGCTGCTCCAAGGCGCGGGGTTCCAGGTCGAGGAGCGCACCTGCACCTTCCCCATGGAGCTGTTCCTGATGATGGGCGACGACTACGTCACCCGGCCCGAGCTGGGGCGTGAGTGCCATGCCCGTCGCCGCAAGCTGGAGTCGGCGATGCCCGCCGAGCTGCGCCGCAGGCTCTACCGCGCCCTGGCGTCCGAGGGGCTGGGACGCAATTGCGTCGTGGTGGCCCGGAGAGTCGGATGAACGTCCTGGTCACCAGCGCCTCGCGCAAGGTCTCGCTCGTCCAGGCCTTCCAGCGCGCGCTGGCGGCCGAGGGCGGTGGCCGGGTCGTCGCTGCCGACTGCGAGGCGGGAGCGGCGGCCCTCTTCTTCGCCGACGGGGCCCGGGTGGTGCCCCGAAGCGCCGAGCCCGACTTCTGGCCACAGCTCCTCGCGATCTGCCGGGAGGAGCAGATCCGCCTGCTCATCCCCACCCGGGACGAGGAGCTCCTGCTCTTCGCCGAGCATGAGCGGGAGCTGGCCGATGCGGGCGTCGTGGTGCCCATCTCGGCGCCGCAGACGATCCGCCTGTGCCAGGACAAGTTGGCCTTCACGCGCTTCTGCTCCGAGCGCGGCTTCGCGGTGGCGCGAGTGCTGTCCGAGGAGGAGCTCTCCGACGAGGCGTCCTTCCCGGTCTTCGCGCGCACCCGGGTGGGCAAGAAGAGCGCCGGCGCGTTCCGGGTAGGCAGCCCGGCCGAGCTCGCTGCGCTGCGCGCGCGGCTGGGGGGCGAGCTGCTCGTGCCGGAGGTGGTGCAGGCCCCCGAGTACACGCTCGACGTCCTCTGCGACCTGCAGGGCCGGGTGCTGTCGGTGGTGCCGCGGGTGCGCGGGGTCATCGTCGGGGGCGAGTCGTTCGTCAGCGCGACCGTGCGCGAGCCAGAGCTGCTCGAGACCGGCGCCCGCCTCGCCCGGGAGCTGGAGCTGCGAGGCCCGGCGGTGATCCAGGCCTTCCTGCGCGAGGGCCGCGTCGAGCTCATCGAGGTGAACCCGCGCTTCGGCGGGGCCTCGGTCCTGGCCATCGCCGCCGGCGCCGACTCGCCTCGGTGCCTGGTGCGCCTGGCGCGCGGCGAGAACGTTCAGCCCTTCCTGGGCAGCTACCGCGATGGCCTGCGCATGCTGCGCTATACCCAGGACCTCTTCGTCGAGGAGCCGAGGCTGGAGGCGCTCCGTGCGCAGCTGCGTGCTGTTTGACTTGGACGACACGCTCTACCCCGAGGCCGACTTCGTGCGCTCGGGCTTCGACGCGGTCTCCCGGGAGCTCGCCCGACGCTTCGGGATCGCGAGCGCGAAAGCACGGGAAGCCCTGGACCAGTCCCTGGCGCGCCACGGCCGCGGCCGGACCTTCGATCTCGCCCTCGAGCAGCTGGGGCTCGACAACACGCCAGGGCTGGTGTCGGAGCTGGTGCGCGTCTATCGCGGCCACTGCCCGGCCATTGCCCTCTATCCCGATGCGAGTCGCGCGCTCGATCGCCTCTCCGCGCGTGGGGTGCGGCTGGGGCTGGTGACCGATGGAGATCCCCAGGTGCAGCGCAGCAAGGCGAGGACCCTCGGCCTGGAGCGATGGCTGACCGCGCTGGTCTTCACCTGGGACGCAGGGCCGGAGCACCAGAAGCCCCACCCCAGCGGCTACGAGCGCGCCTTGGTGGCGCTGGGTGTGGCGGCGGAGGGCGCGGTCTACGTGGGGGACAACCCCGCCAAGGACTTTCGCGGAGCGCGAGGGCTCGGCCTGCGGACCGTCCGCGTCCGGCGCGGCGCGCACGCGGGCCTCGAGGCGGCCGGACCCGAGGACGGCGCGGACACAGAGGTCGAGGACCTCGATGCGCTCAAGGTGGCTGCTCAGCTGGCTTGACTCGATGCTGGGAATACGCGGATCGGTTTCGTGGCGCGCGGGGCGACTTCTATGCGCGGGCGAGCGGCGAGACAGTCTTCGCGATCGCCAAGTCCCGGCGCCGAGGAATCGGGTTCAACACCCCGTGGCAGGAGGCCCAGGCGGCGAGGTACCAGGTTCCGAATCCGAAAAACGAGACCGGTCTCACCGGTGAGACCACCAGGTGACAGGGGGGCCCGGGCTGGAGAGTCGGCAGGAGGCGCGGTACCGAGACAAGGGGGCGGAGCCCGCTCGGACTTCGCCGCGTGTCCCGGGAGCTCGCCCGACGCTTCGGGATCACCGTACGCCGATGCTCGCAAGACCCTCGACGAGTCCCTGAACCGCCATGGCCGCGGCCGAACCGGCCCGAGGGCGAGGGCAGCAGGTCCATGCTCAGGGGCAGCGGTACCGGAGCACCCTGCCTGGGCTCGCCGCCTCTCCTTCGGCGCTATTCGCTCTTGCTTTTCGCCCGCTTTGCGCTTCGCGGGCTGCTAGCCTGCGTCTGCTCGAAGCGGTTCCCTGCTGCCCCTGGAACCGAGGAAGAGGAGCCGCGGTGGACGAGACGCGCTACGTCGACTGGGTATGCCGGTTTTGGAGCGACCCGGCCGGGATTCCCCCGCAGAGCATCTCCGCCTGGGAGCGTCGCCACCTCGCCCTGCCGCGCTTGCTCCGGATTCACTTCGAGCGGTTCGGCCTGATGTCCGCTCTCAACGGCGCGCGCTGGAAGGTCTACCCGCTGGAAGCGATGCGGCTCGGCGACGACGCGCTTTGGTTCGCCCAGAACGAGCAGGGGTCTCAGGAGTGGGGAGTCCCCCTCCGCGGGCTGGGCGCGGCGGATCCCGAGGTCCGCGCGCGATCCCAGGTCTTGGCCGTCTCGAAGCTGAGCGAATTCCTGGTCGACTTCGCCCTCGTCAACGCGCTGTTCGGCCGGCCCAAGGTGCGCGCGGCCAGCCTCGAGGGGCTCGACCTCGCGACTCTCGCATGCGCCTGGCCGCTGCACCCCTGGCGAGTGGAGCGGGCGTGGCCGGTGCGGTTGTCAGGCGCCGTGGCCGTACTCGATGACGGCGACGATCTCGTCGTCTCAGCCAGGTCGGAGCAGGAGTTGGTGGAACTGCTCGCGGCGCAGGGATTCTCCGAAGCGGACGTGCGAGACGCCATCGATTGAGCCGAGCTTCCTTCGACGTGAGCCCCATGACCGACAACCACGAGCGCCTCCTCAAGAGAGGCGAGCGGATAAGGCACCTCGCCTCCATCGACCTGCAGTGCGCGGCCTTCGGGAGCGGCACGCACCGCTATCGTTGGAACCCCCCGGCGTGCGACGCCGACCTCTAGGAGGCCGAGAGAGCGCTCGGCGTTCGGCTGCCGGTATCGCCGCGGAGCATCTATCGGGTGCTCGGCGATGGTCGATGGCCACGACCAGGGGCGTCTTGAGCTCCCACTTGTGTCCCGCGACCTTGGTCCTCGAGCGCTCCGGATTCCGGCCAGACCGGCGACACGGATGAACGCGCCCTATCTCATCGGGCACCGGGTTTGCGCTTCGTTCCTGGTCGACTGGTTGGCCGCCTCCGCGGTGCCTTCGGTGGCGTGGGCTCGGCCTCAAGCTGCAGGCGGTGCTCGACCTCTTCGCGGCAGGAGGAAGACTTCGAGCCGATCGATGATGGCCTGCTCGAGGTCACGTTCGAGCCAGGCGTGCCGCTCGGGCAGGTCGACGAACTCGAGGACGACGGGGTCCTTGAGCAGATCGCGCGGGACCATCACCTCCTGCCCTTGCTTGGCGAGCGCGAGCACCTTCTCCGTGTCTCGGCTCTTGGCCAGCCGTTCGAAGAGAAGCGAGGCGATCTGTCGTCGACCGGCGGAGTCCTGTCGCGCATCCAGCCGATCTCCTCGACCGGAAGGCCAGGAGTGCGCCGGCAGCACCTGGCGTGGACTTGACCTGCGTGGACGTCCAGTGCGCGAGGGCCGAGGGCCTCGGTCACATCTTGAGCGCAGCAGGAACGAGAGGCCGGGAGCCAATCGGCGAGCTCGACCTGGGCACTTCGGGAGGCGTCGCTGCTGGCGACCTCGGTTTCCTCGCCGCCCGCTCCTGGAGGGGGGGGTACCGCCCCTGGCGAGTTTGCCCACCCTCTCGAGTGGGTCTACCTTGTGGTCATGGCCCAGTCCGACGAACATCTGGCTGAGTTGCTCAAGCTTCCGGCTGAGCAGCGAGCTAGGGCTGCCCGAGCGCTTCTCTACAGCCTAGACGACGAGGCCGAGGAGCCGGACGCGCTCGAAGCGCAAGCCGAGGAACTGCTTCGTCGAGTCCGGGCGTTCGCAGCAGGCGAGGTCAAGCTCGTCGGGGGCGAAGAAGCGCGTGCCACGGTGATGGCAAGGATCCGCTCGCTCCGACGTTCATGAAGGGTCCAGCCTTCTTCCCGGAAGCGCTCGACGAGTACGAGGACGCGGTCGTCTACTACGAAAGCTGTGAGGAGGGCCTTGGGACACGGCTCGCGTGCGAGGTCGACGAAGCCATCGCGCTTGTCATGGAGCTGCCCGAAGCGGCACCCGAGGTGGCGAACGTGCCCCCTCAACTCGGTCTTCGCTCCGTCCTGCTTCAGAGCTTCCCCTACAAGCTCGTATACGTGACGCGCGACGAGACGCTACTCATCGTCGCCATCTTCCACATCCGGCGACGACCGGGCTTTTGGACTCGTCGGCTCAAACGACGCTGAGCCCTGGACGGTCCCCAGGCTAGCTCGCTCATGGAGGGCGCGCAGGTCGTCGTGCCGGCGCTGGGCGAGCCGCCGAGCGCTCTGCTCGATGCATCCACGGCGCTGCCTGCCCTCGAGTGTCCTACTGGCAGCGCAGTCGCTGGCACGTCCGCAGTGGGCCGGACTCAGTCGCCGCAGCGTCATCGCCGCCCGCGCCTTGAAGGCCGGCCAGACCATCCGTCGTGAAGACCTCATCACCAAGCGCCCCGGCGGCACCGGCATCGAGCCACGCTTCCTCGAGGTCGTGGTGGGGCGTACCGCGCGCCGTGACGTTCCGGAGGGGACTCCGCTGACCTGGGAGATGCTATGGAACCGCTGGCTTGACTCGCCTCGGCGCAGGCGACCCGCGCGGGCGTCAGGAAACCGAGCGCTCTCCTGGCTTCTGGGCCTCCACCAGGATCTCGGTGCAGGCGCGGCAGCGCGTGGCCTGCGCGGGGACGGTATCGCGGCAGGCGGGGCAGACGCGGGTCGCGGCCTTGGACTTCTCCCGGAGGAAGGTACGCACCACCAGGAAGACCACCGCGGCGATGATCGTGAAATCCAGGGCGCGCCCGAGAAGGTCGCCGTACCTGATGGCGTTGGTCCCCGAGAGCACGAGCTGGGCGTTGCGCCAGTCGGCGCCCGGCAGGACGAGCCCGATCACGGGCATGATCAGGTCGTCCACGAGCCCCGAGACGAGCTTCGCGACCGCCGCGCCCAACACCACGGCGATCGCCAGGGCGAGCGCGTTCTGCTTGAGCAGGAACTCCTTGAATTCGTGGGCCAGGCGCATCGCTCGTCCCTCCTCGAAGGCGAAGGTGGAAAGCGCCCCCTCGAAGCGCGACTCGCGTTTGGGCTCCGTTGCCCCATCCAGCCCCCCCGAAGACCGGGCTGCCCGCGAGGAGACCGCCCCCAAGGTTTCCTGGCGGATCGAACCGATCCCTCGGGAGGAGCCATGCAGATCCTGCGATTGGCGCTGGGAGTTGCCGCACTAGGTGTCCTTGCATCCGGGTGCGGAGGCCGGGCCTTGCACCGGGTTGACGACACCGCGTTGGCGGACATCTCCCTGGAGGAGAAGAGGGAGATGCTCTCCGCCGACGCCGAGCGGGCTCGCGCCCTCGAGGAGCAGCACAAGGCAGACTTCGAGGTCGCCGCAGGCAGGCACAACGTCGCCGTCGCCGAGGCCGAGCTCACCCAGCGCGAAGCGGAGGTCCGCAAGGCCCAATCCCAGCTGGACCTCGCCAGCGTCCGCCGCGAAAAGACCGAGCTGGCAGCGGCCGAGCAGCAGCTGGACCTGGCCCGCGAGGGGCGACGCGTGGCCGAAGCCCACCTCGCCTGGGCCCGCGAGCGCCAAGCACTCCTTGAGCAGAACGTGGCCGTCGCCCGCGCCAATCATCGCTGGGCTGATGCCCGCTACGAGCTCGAGAAGGCGCGTCTGGCCGCGCGCAAGGGACGAGTACCCGACAAGGATTTCGCGGTGCGTTCATTCGAGGAGCAGGCCGACCGCACCCATCGCGACGTGATCGACGCCCGCCTGGATGCGACCCGCCACCAGGAAGCCGCCGCCAAGGCGGAACGCGCCTTCCAGGAGCAGGAACTGAAGTATCAAGGTCGCGTCAAATCCAAGCACTGAACGTCCGACTCTGCCTGACGTCTCTCACCACCTCTGGCCGCGGGCGGCGGCTCGCCACCCGCCCCCGCCGCCGCCGGTGCGTTTTGTGGGGCTTTTCCTCGTCTGATGTAGAATTCCAGGCCTACCGCACGGGCAGGCCCAATGCGCCATGTCGCTCAGAGACTACTCGCCGTCGTTTTCGTCCTCGTCCTCACCCGACCTGCGCTGGCGCAGGACGCGGATCTCGACACAGCCAGCCTGGCAGAACTCCTCGACGAGAACGTCGAAGTTGCGGCTCGGCGACCGACTTCGGCTCGAGACTCCCCCGGGGTGATCACCCTGCTCTCACGGCAGGAGATATTGGCGTCCGGGGCGCGCGACCTCGTCGACGTGCTGATGCTGGTCCCGGGCTTCCAGTTTGGGGTGGACGTCGAGAGCGTGGTGGGGGCCGGGTTCCGCGGGCTGTGGGGCCACGAAGGCAAGATCCTCCTGCTCTTCGACGGCCACGAGATGAACGAGACGATGTACGGAACGCTGCAGTTCGGAAGCCACTTCCCGGTCGACCTCATCAAGCGCGTGGAGATCATTCGGGGTCCGGGCTCGGTGATGTACGGCGGCAATGCCGAGCTGGCAGTCATCAACGTGGTGCTGCAGGAGAGCAGCGACCTGGACGGGGCGGCAGCCCTCGTCTCCTGGGGCCAGCGCGCCGAGGGCTGGGCGCGCGGCAATGCGAGCCTCTCGTATGGCAAGAAGCTCGGCGACTTGCGCATCACCGGCTCGATCTTCGGAGGCCTCGGACAGCGCGCCGGGGGCGACTACGTCGATGCCAACGGCTCCCGGTTTCAGATGCAGGGGGCCACGAGCATCGAGCCCCTCAACGCCCGGCTCTCGGTGGCCTATCGCGCGCTGGAGCTGAAGGTGATGGTCGACCGCTACGGCTACTCGCAGCGGGATGGCTACGACGCCATCCAGGAGCAGGCCACCTTCGTCCGCTTCGACTCCTACCTCGCCAGCCTGCAGTACGACCTCGAAGTCGCCGAGCTCTTCCACCTGACCCCGCGCATCGAGATCAAGCGCCAATACCCGTGGAACGAGCTCATCGACCAGCCTGCCGGCAGTCCCTCCTCCGACGCGCTGGGCTACAACGTCATCGCCGACCGGCTCACCGGGAAGGTGCAGCTGCGCACCGAGCAGGTCCCGCGGATGAGCCTGATCGGCGGCGTGGAGTACTCGCTGGACGCAGCCCAGGTGCTCGAGGGCACGGAACCCTACTACTACTTCCAGTCCAAGCCTCATGAGGCGGGCGGCGACCGCGACGCCTCGCGAGCCTACTTCACGAACCTCGCCGCCTATGCCCAGGCCATCGCCGACCTCTGGTACGTCAACCTCACGGCGGGAGCCCGATACGAGAATCACAGCCAATTCGGCAGCTCGTTCGTACCTCGTCTGGCGCTGACCCGCGCCTTCGGTCCTTTCCACTTCAAGGCGCTCGCGGCCCAGGCCTTCCGGTCCCCGGCCATCGGCAACATCGAGCTTTCCCCCTCGCTGCGTTCCGAGACCACCACCACCTTCGAGCTCGAAGTGGGCTACCTCATCGCCCAGAGCGTTGCCCTGAACGTGAACGGGTTCGATACCACCATCTCGGACCCCATCGTCTACCGGGTCGACGAGGCCACCAGCCAGGACGATTACCTCAACCTCGACAAGGTCGGCACCCGCGGGCTGGAGGCCGAGGTGCGCGTCAAGGCGTCGTGGGGCAGCGTCCGCCTCAGCTACGCCTTCTACCAGGCGCGCTCGACCCTCATGCGCCTGTCCGGGGATCAGGCCGTGGAGGAGTACAGCGTGCCAGGGCACGGCCTCTACACCCTGGGGTTCACCCCGCACAAGGCGACCCTCAGCGCCTCGGTGCGGATCTGGCGCGGGCTGTCCATCGCTCCCTCGGCGATCCTGCTCGGGCGCCGCTGGGCCTACACCAGCACCGACGCCGACGGGAACGCGGTGCTCGAGCCGCTGGGGACAACGGTCCTGCTCAACGCCGCACTCTCGGATCGATCCGAGTCCGGGCTGGGCGTAAGCCTGGGCGTCTACAACATCCTCGGGCAGCGCTTCGCCTACTCGCAGCCTTATCAAGGCGGACACGCGCCGCTGCCGGGGCTGGAGCGGGAATTCGGCCTGCGCCTGGCCTATCAGCCCCAACACGAAGCCGGCGAGCCATGAGGATCATAACGAGGGCTCGCTCTGGTCTCGGCCTCGAGGGCAAGCTGCAGCCACTGACGGACTTCACGGTCGAGCGGCCGCTTTCGAGTGAAGGCGGCTTCAGGGGGCTTGACCAGGTGGCGCGAGCGGCGCCTCCACCTTCCGGACCTGAGGAGTAGGCCGAACATGCGAATGGCAAAGGCGCTCGGAGGACTCCTCGCCGTGACGGCGATGATCTGCTTCGCTGCGCGCTCTCCGGCCGGCGAGCTGCCGATCAAGCTCCAGGTCGCGCTGCTCAAGAAGATCGTCGCCTACGACACCAGCCTCGACGGCAAGGCTTTGAAGGTGCTGGTGGTGGGCGAGCCTGGAGAGGCCTCGAACCTGATGCAGGCGTTCGAGGCAGCGGGGGTGAGCGCCTCACAGGTGGCGCCCGCGAACCTGCCACGGGCAGCCGACGCCGGCACGGTCGTTTTCCTGCTATCGGCCCAGGTCCCCGTCGGGCTGCGCGATCTGTGCGTTGGCTCGCAGCTGCTCTCGGCCGCGCCCGGGGTCGCTCTTGCCGAGGCAGGAGAGGTCTCCGTCGGGCTGGGAGAGAAGCCCGATGGCCGCCCGGAGATCGTCATCCACCGCTCGCGCTGCCGTGACGAAGGACACCAATTCCGCGCCAGCCTCCTGTCCCTAGCACGCCTCGTCAGCTCGCCTTAGGGGCTCCCCAGCTCGGCCACCGCGGCCTCCAGGAGCGGCACCAGCACTGCGCCCTCCCGTTCGAGGGTCGCGTAGAGCCTCTCCTCGGCCGAGTCGATGCCGGTCAGCGAGACCTCGGCGCCGCTCGTGGCGCGCTCGACCCCATTGAGCTCCGCGCACAGGAGCACGGGCACGAACGGGAGCCCGCGGGCGACCTCTCGAAGTCGGGCCACGACCTCGGGATCCGCGCTGCCCTGGTTGCGGATGGCCTTGCAGCAGCGGCCCGCGAGCTGCACGGTGCGACGCAGGTCCTGGGCCAGCGCCTCCAGGCGCTTCCGGGCCAGGGCGCGGCGCTTCGGCAGGTCCAGGCTGTGCGGCGCCAGCGCCTCCCCGAGGATCCGCGGCGCGTCCACCGTCAGCCCCCGGCAGCGCTCCACGACCTCGGCGAGCGCGACGTGCTTCATGCCCTCGAGGAACGCCCCACCCTCGGTGGCGTTGATCAGCTCCGTCTGCCCCGTCTGCCCCGCGTGCTCGGCGAGGTGGGCGCGCAGCGCCAGCAGCTGCCGGCGCATGGAGGTGGTGGTGCGCACGGGGGTGCCGAAGAAGCCGGGGACGTCCACGAGCTCGAGCTTGCGCGCGAGCAGGCCACGGTAGTGCGCCTCCTCGTCCTCGCTGCCCAGCCGAACCTTGCTCTCGAACGCGGACATGCTCAGGGTGCCGTCTTGCGACGCAGCGAGCCGGGGCCCTCCGTCCGCTGCTCCCTCGGCGTAGTACTTGTCTCCCGCCAACGCCAGATCGAGCCCGACGGTCACGATGGGCGAGCAGCCCATCCTTCGGGCCAGATGCAGCGCGGAGATGGCCACGGTCCCACCCGCCGGCAGCGAGGCGTCCTCGCCCAGCAGCTTGTAGATCCAGCTCTCGACGATGGGGGAAGTGGCGGCGGTGAAGGTGTTGTCGGCGGGGATGTGGAACAGGTCGGGGTGCACGCTCGCGCCCAGCCCCAGCGCGGGGATCTCGCCGGGCTGCACGCCCTCGAACTGGTAGGCCAGGTGCTGGTAGTCGCAGGCCAGCACCACGTCCGGCTGAACCCCGGCGGTGCGCAGCGCTTTCACGGTCTGGTTGATGGCTATCAGGACCGCCCGGCCCTTGAGCTCGCGCAGCAGGTGGAGGTTCTTGTCGAGCGACGGCCCGGCGGCGATGACCACCGCCGGGATGCCGGGGAAGAGCCCCGCCAGCCTCGCGCTCGAGGGCCGCGCGGCGACGGTGGCGAGGTTGCGGCAGCAGTAGCCCAGAAACCTCGGCCCCATGCTCTGCAAGGCCAGCCCGAAGTCGTGCACGACCGGGAGCGCCTCCTGCAGCCGGGCGATGACCGCGTCGCCAGGCAGCGGGCTCTCTCCCACGGTCTTGACGCGGAAGCGCTGCGGGAGCGGCAGCCCCAGGCGCCAGCACGCGGCATCCAAGTCCTCCAGGCGCGTCACCGAGACGGCGCCCTCCACGTGCTCGTTGGGCGCCGTCTGGCACAGGATGCGCAGCTGGCCCCGGGAGACGAGCGGCTCGACGAAACGCGAGGCCCGGTCCCCGAGCAGCACCACCAGGTCACGGCGGGGGTCCCACGGGCTGGACAGCAGCGAGCCGATCTCCGCCGCTTCGTGCCACTCCTCCAGGCGCTCGAAGCCTGCCGCCTTGAGCACGGTGCGCATCCGCTCGTCCGCCGCGTGGACCGCGCTGGCCAGCTGCCCCAAGAGCGCCCGCGTTTCCTCGGCGCCCGGCGCGTCCAAGGCCATCGACGGCAGGTGCGCGCCGGCGGAGTTCACCGCCCGCGAGGCCTCGCGGACCTGCGCCACCAGCGCCAGCGCCTGCGCGACCTCGCTGCGCGAGAGCGCGCTCGCCAGCTGCCCAGTGAGCTTGACGCGGACCGCCAGCGCCTCGGCGAGAGCCAGGGCCGCCCGCCGGGCGAGGGTCGACTGCATCTGGACGGCGGCGGTCATCATCTGGTCCTTTCGGATCAAGGGGTCCCCCCGAGCGGCGCTTCAGCGTCCGTTCTGGCCGCGATAGGCGTCCGCGGCCTTGCGGCTGGTCCCCATCTGCTGCAGCTCCTCACCAATGCTCCCGCTCAGCCTCGCCGCCGCCGCGACGCAGCGGGCGTAGACCTCCTGGAGCGCCTTCAGGGTCACCGGCGGCAGCTGCGCTTTGCCGCGCTCGACCTCGCGGCAGGCCTCTCGAACCCGAGCCATCGCCACTTGCGCGGCAAGGGCGTCGTCGGCCTCCAAGGCCCGCGCCGCCTCGTCGAGGGCCTGCGCGATAGCGGCCCCCGCCGCGACCTCGCTCACGGGTGGGCCCCGGCTACCGTGGCCACCGCCTGCTTGAAGCCGTCGACGATGGGAGCCAGGGCGCGCTCGGCCTCCTGCGCCGCGGATTGGTCGCACCCGATCGCCGCCTTCACCAGGCGCAGGGAGACGAACTGGTAGATCTCGGCCAACCGGTCGCACA
>JACRCT010000230.1 GCA_016218885.1 Deltaproteobacteria bacterium
CATGCAGCTGGAACAGCACGATGACGGTCGCCTCGGGGAACCTGAGGCGAAGCTGGGCCTCGATGGCCTTTCGACACCTCCAGACCTGATGCCGGCCGTCCAGCCCCAAGCTGCGCAGGCGCTCGACCTCGATGATGTACGCGATCTTCAAGTTGACCCCCAGGCGCAGCGTCTTCCTACGCGCCGGCCGGGCGTTCAATCGCCTGCGATGCGAGTGAGGCCCACGATGATGGGCGTCGGACAGTCGTCCCGGCTTTCCTGACCTCGCCGGATTCTTCGAGAAGGCAGCCCTGTTGCCTGAGCGATGAACGACGACCTCGACCCCTCCCGGCCGGCTCAGGCCGCCCATGCGCCGCGAGGCGTGGACCCGACCTCCACCCGGCGCGAAGACCCAGCGGTCCTGCACGCCCAGGTGCGCGCAGTGGTCGGCAGCCCCATCGTCCGCGCCCTCCTGGAGGGCGTCGACGGGGGGGTCGTGGTGCTCAATGCTCGTCGCCAGATCGTGGCCCTGAGCCTGCAGCGCTTGTTGAGCACGCCCGAGGAGGAGGCGCACCAGGCCGTCGGCAAGAGGCTGGGTGAGGCCTTGGAGTGCTCCTTCGCTCGCGACACGCCCGCAGGGTGCGGAACCGCTGATGCCTGCCGCTATTGTGGCGCGTTGCGCACCATCCTCGCCTGCCAGTCCTCCGCCTCAGCGACCGAGGGCGACCTGCAGATCTCCGCGCGGAACGGCACGCTGCCCCTCGAGCTGCATTTGAGGGCGACTCCGGTGGAGGTGGGGGGCTACCACTTCACGGTGCTCGCCATGCGCGACGTCCGCGACGAGCTACGTCGGCGCGCGCTCGAGCAGATCTTCTTCCACGACCTTCTCAACACCTTCACGCCGCTCGCCACATGGTCGCGGGTGCTGCGTGCCGGCCCGAGGGAGCGGATGCAGGAAGCCGGAGAGAGGGTGGCGCGTCTCGTCGGCCGAGTGGAGAGCGAGATCCGCGGCCAGCGGACCCTGCTCCTGGCGGAGAGCGGCACCTTGGGGCTCACGCCGGAGCCGCTGGGCACGAGCGATGTCCTGCGCGAGCTGGTCGCAGGCTTCGACATGCACCCCCTCACCGTGCGACGCACCCTCCAGCTCGAGGACTCGCCTGAGATCGAGATCGAGACCGACCGCTCCCTGCTGCTGCGCGTGCTGACGAACATGGCGACCAACGCGTTGGAGGCGACGCCGGAAGGGGGCTGCGTGCGTGCCTGGTGCCAGGGCCCCGAGGCCGGGGCTCCCTGGGAGTGCAGCTTCCACGTCCACAATGAGGGACAGCTCCCACCGGACGTGGCGCGCCGCGTCTTCCAGAGATCGTTCAGCACCAAGGCCCAGAAGGGACGCGGCCTGGGCACCTACGGCATGAAGCTACTGGGGGAACGCTACCTCGGAGGCCAGGTCAGCTTCGACTCGCGCGAGCGCGAAGGGACCACCTTCGTCCTTCGCCTGCCTCGCCGCCCGCCCCCCGGACCCGAGCTCCGCCGAGGGAGCCACCCCTCTCTCACTCGCTGAGGAGATATCCCTCATCGGAGGCCGAGCAGGCGGCTCACCAGCTCGAGGAGTGCGTCGGCATCGAAGGGCTTGGGCGCCAGCCCGGCCACGCCGAGGGTCTCCAGGTCCGCCTGGCTCGCCTCGCCGCCGATGAGGATGATCGGCGGGACCCGGCTCATTCGCTCGCGGAGCAAGCGCACGAGCTCGCTCCCGTTCATCACCGGCATCTGCTCATCGAGCAGGATGAGGTCCGGGACCGCCTTCTCGGCCACCTGGAGCGCATCCACCCCGTTGCCGGCCAGCAACACCTGATGGCCTCCCTTGACGAGCACTCGGTTGAGAATCGTTCGCATCACCGAGTCGTCGTCCACCACGAGAACGGTCTTCATGGGAGCTCGGCCTTTTCCGCCCCTGCGCTCAAGTCAACGCTGTCCGTAGGCGCCGGGAGAGAATCGCACACGAGAGCTGAGCAACCCAAATGAAAGCCAGGCTGCCGCATCCCCGAGCGCAGGCTCGGCAGCCTACCATCCGGGCGCATGCAGGCCTTGCAGCATCGACCCGCATCGGATGCAACATCTCGATATCTAAGAACATCTTCACCGCCCTCTCGTCTTCGAGGGCAGCACTGCTCATCCCGTGCGCGCGGCGGGCGAGCGCCGGCGCCTCCCCTTCAGGCTGCGGCAGGTCGCAGGGCGCACCAGCGCCCAGCAATACCGCCTGAAAGCCTGCCTGGAGAGGAGTATCCTTCCGGCCGCTGTCCGACCACGGATGGTTTACGAACACCGCAAGTCGCTGCCGGGGCGACGCAGGAGATGGAACCATGAATCGATGCGTAGGGCTGTTGGCGTTCATCCTTCTCGCGAGCACCGCCGCCGGCTGCGGCGACGAGCCCGTCGAGGTTCCCGAATGCAAGGCGGCCAGCGAGTGCACCAACGCCATCACCGCCTGCCAGACGCGAAGCTGCGATCAGGGCAAGTGCGGTGTGGTCAACAAGGCGAACAACACCCCCCTCGCGACCCAGACCCCGGGAGACTGCAAGGCCCAGGTCTGCGATGGCAGCGGCAAGGTCAAGACGCTCCACGACGACACCGACGTCTTCGACGATCAGAACCCCTGCACCGAGGACCTGTGCGAGGCCGGTGAGCCGGTGAACTCCCCTGCCGCGGCGCGGACCGACTGCGCCTCCGGTGGCACAGGCAAGCTGTGCGACGGCAACGGCGCCTGCGTGGCATGCCTCGTCCAAGGGGACTGCCAGACCGGCACCTGCCTCCAGAACCAGTGTGTCTCCGCCACGTGCGGAAACCAGACGCTGGACGCCGGCGAAGCCTGTGACGGCGCCAACCTGAACGGCCACTCCTGCCTCACGGAGGGCTTCGCCAGCGGCATCCTCTCCTGCAAAGCCGACTGTACTCTCGACACCTTGGGCTGCGTGGCCGCCCCGGACTGCGGCAACGGGACGATCAACGCCGGCGAGGCCTGCGACGGCGACAACCTCAACGGCAAGACCTGCACCGGCGAGGGCTTCGCCAGCGGCGCGCTCACCTGCAACGACAACTGCACTCTCAACACCACCGCCTGCGTGCCCCTCCCGAGCTGCGGCAATGACACCGCCGAGGGGACCGAGGTCTGCGACGGGGACGACCTGCGCGGCGAGACCTGCGTCCACCTGGGCTTCGCCAGCGGCGCGCTCACCTGCAATGGCAATTGCACCCTCAACACCACCGCCTGCGTTCCCCACCCGGAATGCGGCAACGAGACCGCCGAGGGAACCGAGAGCTGCGACGGAGAC